>JASBTO010000235.1 GCA_030148365.1 Kangiellaceae bacterium | reverse complement strand
GGGCCTTGCGGATCAGATCGTTAACCACCTCGCTACGGCTGGAATACTCCTCTCGCTCGATTTGCGACTGGATCCATTCGTCATTAGGTGCAGAAATAGAAATGCTGGCTCTTTTCATGTCTATACCTCTTAAAATAAGTGATGCACTTATGATGCATAATAGCATCACCTTCCTGTACCGGTCAGCTTCTCTGCCTGGTTGTTTGGTCCCCTCTCGTGCAGAGTTGCAGTTGGAATATTATTAGTACCGCTAATTGCTCGATGGTCGCCCTTGTCTCCCACTGCCCTACTCTTTCGTATCCAGCATCACCTCGAAGCCGCCGTAGATCAGTCGCATGCCGTCGAGGGGCATCTCCCCCGGCATGCGCTCGTCGTTGTGCATCTTCGCCGAGCCTTCATCACACGCCTGTTTTGACGGCCACTCGGCAAAACCAAAGGCCACCGCTTCATCGTCTTTGGCTTTTACCGCTTGCTTGAAGTCGGTGACCTTGCCGTCCTCGATGTCCTCCGCCCAGCCATCGAATGCGTGCAGGGCGCCGCAGTCGAGGGCCACTTCCCGCATGGTGGCGCACATGTCGGCGAAGGCCTGGCGATTGGATTTGGGGACCGGGGCGACATAGCCCTGGACATAGCGGGTTTTGCCACCGTCTCCTGACATCCCCAGGGTCTCGAAACCGGCAAACAACATCCGCATGCCGTCAAAAGGCATGGTTTCCGGCATATTCTTCATGCGGTCGTCCTGCATCATTTTTTCGTGAGCCTGGTCGCAGGCCTGCTTGGAGCCCCAGTCAATCCAGGAGAACACGACATTCTCGCCCACCTCGCCATTAACCGCCCGGTACATATCGGTGGTTTTACCCGTGGGCACATTCTCTCCCCAACACTCGACAATGCGCCTGGCGCCGAATTCCTCAAACATGGGCGCGACATCGGTCGCCATCTTGAGATAGCTCTCCTTGTTCGCGGGTGTTACGGGAACCAGAAATCCCTGGATATAGGTCATGATCTTCCTCCTGATTTTGATTGGGCATTCACTTCTTGCAGTCTGCTCCATCGCCATATCGACGCCTGAGGGCACGGCACAGCGTGATTATCAGCAAGCGGTGTGAACACGGATCTCATCGAATGATTGCGGATATCTACATTTTTAAAGGATTTTGCGGGAAATCAAAAGCCAATCGATGGATTTACCCCTGCCCTGGCTTCACTTTCCGGAATGGAAACTTATAACTTTCCATCTTGGAAACTAAGTGCTATATTACTTTCCACACTGGAAAGTAAAAGGTCGCTCACCATGAATGCCACCAACAACACCATATCGGCGGAAGAAGCCCAGGCCACCCTCGATTCGTTGACCATTATCAAACGAGGTGCCGTCGCCGCATTACGGCCACCGCTCTGGTTTATCGTCATCGTTGCCCTGCTCTATGGTCTGCTGACCTATTCCTATGCGTCCATGCGCCATGAAAATCTGTGGACGCTGGGCGTTATCATTGCCGTTGGCGGCATTTTTGCCATGACCCTGTTCCTGCTTTACAGCTACCGGTTGCTGGGCGTGAAGATGGGGCTGGTACCCGCCAGCCGGCGCGGCAAGCTGTTTGTTTTTGCCCAGGGCTTGTTCATTACTGCGTTGCTGGTGATCACCCGCGAAATGTCCACTGCCGGTATGGCGTGGGCCGCCTGGGTTGGCGCAGTGGTGGCCAGCCTGAGTTTCGGATTGATGATGTATCTGTTTCCGACGGGCGAGCTGACGGAACGGGGGACTCACCGTGAATGACGCCGGCTTTGATGCCGTGATCCATGCACCCAACCGGCTGCAGATCTGCGCCCTCTTGTCGGCCACGGCGGAAATCGAATTCAAGCGGTTGCGTGAACACCTTGAGGTCAGCGACTCAGTGCTCTCCAAGCAGTTGAAGGTACTCGAGGAAGCCGGCTATGTACGCGCGGTCAAACGCACCGACATGGGGCGCCCGCGGACCTGGCTGGCACTTTCTTCCCGGGGCCGAAAAGCCTACACAGCCCACGTTGCCCACCTCAAGAAAATTGTCGGTGGCGCTGCGCTCAAAGTGTGAGTGGTAATCCCGTGTCTGTCCCGGCACCACTTTTTATTCGGCGTAAAAAAAGGACGACAAATGTCGTCCCGGCGTCCGATCTTCCGGACTAAAAATCGTCATCCTCGGTGGCTTCTTCAGTTTCCTCGGTGACCTCTTCCTCGTCTATTTCACTGGCGGAATACTGCCTGTCATCGATGTTGTCTTCACGCCAGTCGACAAACTCTTCCTCGGAAAGTTGACCGTCGGCATTCTCATCGACTTCGACGAAGGCGTTATCGATTTCAGGAGACGTTGCCACTTCGGCTCGACTCAGGGTGGAACTGTTGTCCGTATCCAGTGAAGAAAACTGGCTTTTGGCCGCGCTTTCCTCATCGCTGACCGTGTTCGCGTCGCAGCCTGCCAGGATACCGGCGGCCAGCAGTCCGGAAACGGCTAAAGCGGTTACATTCTTCATGGTGTTCTCCTCTACCTGATTGAATTCTGTAAGCCGGGCTGGTGGATGCTCCCTCACCAGCCCATGAAGTGGTGTTGGGGCGGACAGCACCGCCCAGTCGACAAGTTAAAGGGATCAATATTCCTCGTCGTCTTTCTCAATCTCTTCGATAGCTTCCTCTTCCGTTTCAATGGCGTCTTCGCCCATGTAGTCCTCTTCGACTTCACCGGCAGAATACTGCTTGTCACCCGCTTCCGCGGCTTCACTCCAGGCGGCAAACTCATCAAGGCTCAACTCGCCATCCTGGTCGGTATCCGCAGCCATGAAATCCTGCTCGCGCAGTTCCATGGCGGAAGCGGCTTCCGCTTGCGTCAATGTGGCGCTACTGTCGACATCAAGCTCGACAAACCGGGCTTGAGCGTCTTTCTTCTCGTGGGCCATTTTATCCTTGTCACCGCCCGCCATGGCGCCAGTCGCGAGCAATCCGGAAACGGCCAGTGCTATTAACGTCTTCATATCATCACTCCTTAACGATTTATGGGGCTTCAACCGGTGTCGGGTTGGCTGAAACCGCTTTGCCAGGCAAAGTTACGAGAGTAGCTGCATAAGGCGTGCCGTTGCAGGTAAACGACTGTTATCAATGGAATTCCCATTTTCCATGGGTCATGCAATCGAGCTGAAATCCGCTTTCTGACGGCAAAACTGTCGCAATTTGGCGACAGTTCCAGGGTGAAATTGCTAAGCGCTTGTAACTAGGCCCCATATTGTGTCGTGGATCGGCTACAGAGTAATGGCGTCAATCGGGCCCAAATATCGGGATTTCCGATGACCTTGTTGCAGCAGCGCGGCTTGACGGACGAACCTGACTGGCTTTTCAACCTCTGAACGCAGGATTAAGCTAATAGCACTGGTGCTTCAGCAGGGAAGAACTCATGAGCGAACACGAAACCGGACAGGTCGCCACCAGCGCGGCTGAAATCTACGAGCAATTCTTTGTGCCGGCTTTGTTCATTGACTGGCCAGAGAAGCTGCTGGCGGCGGCAGGCGTCAAAGCCGGTGACCAAGTTCTGGATGTGGCATGCGGGACGGGGGTGCTGGCCCGTGAGGCCAAACGACAGGCAGGCGCTGATGGTCAGGTCACCGGGGTCGACATCAATGACGGCATGCTGGCGGTGGCGCGAAGCAAGTCACCCGCGATCCACTGGCGGGAAGGTAAAGCTGAAAATCTGCCTTTCGACGACAACGCCTTTGACCGGGTGCTGTGTCAGTTCGGTTTGATGTTCTTCCGGGACCAGAAAAAGGCCATTTCGGAGATGCTGCGCGTCCTGCGCCCGGGCGGCGGGCTCGCGATTGCCGTGTGGGCATCCCTCGCAGAGACGCCGGGCTACGCTGCAGTGGCGGTAATGCTCAACGATCTATTTGGCCCGGAGCTTGCGAAGTCCATTGAGGCGCCCTACGCGCTCGGTGATAAGGAGGTGCTGAAAGCCCTGTTTGCCGATGCCGGGGCGGCAGGCGTCACGTTAGACACGGTGGCCGGCAAGGCACGCTTTGCTTCCGTCGAGGCCTGGATTTACACGGATATCAAAGGCTGGACCCTGGCCGATGTCATCAACGACGAGCAGTATGAATTGCTCAAGCAGGAAGCCGCCGACAGGCTCTCGCCATTTGTGCTCGCCGACGGTACGGTGGAATTTGAGGCGCCGGCGCATATAATCAGCCTGTCAGTTTGAGCAGCACCGCAAACCAATCACAAGAATACGAGGTCCACGACTTGGATCGAGGCGAACGTTGTTGATAACCCACACAGTCGGAGATTCTGAATGCGAGGCAATTACACCCGGAATGTAAAACCAGCGATTGAAGCTGAGTTGGCCCGCGCGGTACTGGCCAGAGCCGAGGGCCGGCCGGATCGCGAATTTACCCACCTCGAAAACGCCCATGTTATCGGCCAGAAATCCACCCGGTGGCACGTCCGGGTACATGGCCTGATGCTGGTCTGGGCGATCCGGAACCGGAGACCCCGGGAGGTGTTCGGCCAGGTGTTTCGGCTTGTCGGCGCCGCCACGAAAACAGCTGTGGGTCTGGTGCCCGAAGGCAACACCGGCGGCGCCAACGTGAGTCCGTTCAGGGCGATGCCGATTAAGGCGGAACATGCCGAGATTATCCGCAAGGCGGGCAGCGAGTAAGGAAGGGATTACCGGCAAGTGCGTTCGTGGGAATGGTCAAATGACTGATTACTTTGGGATGTTCTCAACAGCGGTCTTTCCGGGTAGGACCGGGATTTTTTCCAGGCCCGTCATTTGCTGGCCGGCTGGATTCTGACCTTCGCCAGAGTGACGAGCATGGGGGCCCACAAAAAAGTCCGCGGAATTGCTGACCGCAAGGCCCCGGCCTCCTGCGGAGAGGCTGCCCCGGAAAGAAAGCGCTAAGGCTGTGCACAATAATATTCGCCAGGCAGCCTATTCCTTTTCGTCAATCAGGTGCCGCCAGAGCCAGCCGATCTGGACATCTTCGTAGCCGTCGGCAAAGGGCGCCCTGCCCTCGTGGCTGTGAGCGGAGCCCACCCGGATGCCATGGCCGGCTCCGGGAAACTCCACCAGAGTGACCCGCTGATTGCCCGCGGCATGCAGACCTTCCCGCCATTTTTTCATGGCAACACCTGAAGGTTGCTGATGGTCTTCGGTACCGAAAAGCAGCAGTACGGGGCCGCTGATCTTCGCGATATCCTCTGCCGGATCATAATCGGCCACCCAGCTCCAGTTGGCGCGATTTTTCTCCGAGGGAGTGACCCGGTCCAATTGCTCGGCCAGCGGCTTCAAGGGGCCACCGCGCAGGCTGTCGAGGCTGGCCTGCAATTGAGCCCGCTCGGCCCTGGCACCGAGATAATCGAACCAGGTATCGAGAGCCGCAAAACCCTGCTGCTGTTGTTCGTCGGAAAGGCCTGCTTTTTCAAACTCCTTTTGATAACTGTAGAGCTCCGACTCCCGAGGCGTTGCGCCGCCACCGGAGATCACCATCATAAAACCTACATCGTCAGATCGGGCGGCCGCATAAGGTGCTATCCATCCCGCCTGGCTGATCCCCCAAAAGCCAATCCGGCTTGCCTTGAACTGCTTTTGTGAATTCAGGTAAGCAATCGCTGCCAGGGCGTCCCCGGCGAGGTCATCCAGGGACGCGCTCGTCCAGGAGCCACCGGAATCACCGGTACCACGCTTGTCATAGAAAAGGCCGGCGATGCCGAGTCTGGCGAATTTTTCCGCGTAGGGTCGAAAGCCTTCGCGAGTCATTGGGCCGGAGCCGTGCAAGTAGACGATGACCGGTACCGGCCCGGTTTTTTTTGGCGTAAGCAAGGTGCCTTGCAGGGAAACATCGCCGTTTTTAAATGTCACTTGCTGATCGGTAAAAGCCGGTCCGTCGCCGTCGGACTCTCCGGCCAACGTTGCGCCGGCCAGGGGTATCGCCAACAAGAATAAAAAAACACTGAAGAGATTTCTGTGAATTGTGCTCATGGTTTCCATCCTGTTATACGCTGTGGGCGCATGGCCACTGTCGCTCGGTCCATGTCGCAGTGTTGTTCCAACCGTAATTTATTTTCCAGTCCATGTCGAACGTGTTTGGGGAGATTGATCGGCATATGCGGGACAGAGAACGGATAATGGTTGAGTGCTTGCTGCGGGTGTTGAGAACTGTCGTTTTGGCGGCGGTCTTTCAGGACCGACACTCGCTGACCGGCTGGATACCGGCCATCGCCAGAATGACGAGTGCCGGGCGCTCGCCTCCCGGGGTTGCCTCCACTCAGGAGGACTCAGGAACCAGATCGTCATCCAGGGCAGCCGCTCTTTTGCAGGCATCGCGACTGACCAGTCTTGACCAGTAGTCTTCGAAGGCCGGGCGCTTGTCCATGGTGCCGAACTGCATGCCCCAGCCGATGTGGGAGCCGAGATAGACGTCCGCCGCCGTGAATTTGTCCCCGGCAATGTATTTTGAGTCGCTGACCGCCTGCTCAAGGGTGGAGATTACGGCGTTGAAATTGCCGTAGCCCGCCATGCGTTCTTTTGCCGGCTCGACTTCGAAACCCATTTGCCGGTTGGTGATTGCCGCTTCCAGGGGACCGGCCGCGAAAAACAGCCATCGGTAGTAGTCAGCTCGCTCCGCAAGGGGCGGCGCCAACCCGGTGTCCGGAAAAACATCCGCCAGATAAGCGCAGATGGCAGCGCATTCGGTGACCACCTTGCCGCGATGGGTGATCGCCGGCACTTTACCCATCGGGTTTATCGATAGGTACTC
>JASBTO010000238.1 GCA_030148365.1 Kangiellaceae bacterium | reverse complement strand
GCCTGCAGCAAATGGCTTTTGCCCAACGCAGAGACGCCCTGAAGATAGATAAACCCGGACGTATCCGGTCCCAGAATACGGAGCTGCCCGACCAGCTCCTGATTGTTGCCGGTGACGAAGTTGGCAAAAGTCGCCTCCTCCTTCAGGGCCATGTCCAGCGGGATCTGCTCCATGATTCAGGGATTTCGCCTGTCCGGCTCCAACAAAACCGAAGCGTTCCCGGGCGGCGTCTTGTAGGCCGTGCTTTCCCGGTAATGATCATGGGCATAACGCACCAGCACCACGATAACGGCCGCCACCGGCAGGGCCAGCAGCACGCCGAAAAATCCGAACAACTGTCCGCCCGCCAACACGGCAAAAATCACCGCGACCGGATGCAGGCCAATCTTGTCACCGACCAGCCAGGGCGTCAGCACCATGCCTTCCAGCATCTGGCCCACGGTGAACACCAGCCCGACCCAGAGCAGCGCCATGGGTTCGTGAAACTGCACCAGTGCCGCCACTGCAGCGATAACAATACCGACCGCAAATCCAAGATAGGGAACGATACTCGCGAGCCCGGCGATGACGCCGATAATCAGTGCCAGATCAAGACCGACCAGGTACAGGCCAATGGTGTAGATGACGCCAAGGCAAACCATGACGATAAACTGGCCACGCAGAAACGCCCCTATCACTTCATCGGAGTCCCGCGCCAGCCGGCTGACGGTCGGTTCGATCTTCCGGGGCAATAATTCGGCAATTTTGGCGATCATGAGATCCCAGTCCCGCAACAGGTAGAAAGTGACGACCGGGATCAGGACCAGGTTTGCCAACCACGCGAAAATCGCCAGCCCGGAGCTGGTCACCGACGCCAGAATCCTGGTGGCCAGGCTCCCGGCATCTTTCCAGTGGCTGGTGATGGTCTCCTCGATGAGCGAGAAATTCAGCTCGCCCGGCTCCAGGCCCAGCTTCAGGGTCAGCCACGGAATCGCGGTTTGCTTGATCCAGGCTGTAATTTGCGGGCCCTGGGAGACGAGCAATTCCCATTGCCGCTGTAACATGGGGATCAGCAGCAGTACCAGGATCAACACGACCAGCAGTATGACAATGAATACTACGACCACGGCCAGGGTTCTCGGCAGCCGCAGTCGTTCGAGGCGGTCCACCAGCGGATCGCAAAAATAGGCCAGCACCGCGCCTATCGCGAAGGGTGTGAGAATGGGGCCCAGCAGATACAGGAGAAAACCACAAATCAGCGCCAGCGACAGCCACCACCACTTCTGGCCCATATTCAAAGAGAAGCTCCCTTGCCGTTGGGCCGGCGCTGGTCAAGGATATCCCGGAACCGGCCACCCCACAGCCAGATATAATGCAGGCCGCTGGCTATACTGGTGAACCAGACAATGCCGACCATGGTGGCAATGACCCAGGCGGGAATGGTAACCATCGACAGGTTGGCGAGGATCAGCACCACCAGCAGGATCTGGAAGGCGGTATTGGCCTTGGAGATCCAGCTCGGCGACATCCGGTAAGGGCCGATGACATAGTGGTAGATCAGCGCACCGCTCACAATCACGATATCCCGCAGGGTCACGACGGCGAACAACCACCAGCTGATGTCCCCGTTGGTGGCCAACAACAACAGGGAACTGACCAGCAACAATTTGTCCGCGAGGGGATCGGCAATGGCGCCGAACCGGCTGGTCCAGTGATAGCGTTTGGCGAGCAGGCCATCCAGCCCGTCGGAAAACCCGGCCAGCATGAAGATTGCCAGACCCTTGCCGTACTCGAGATTCCAGAGATACCAGACAAGCGGCACGACCAGGATGAACCGGCAGATGGTGATGAAGTTCGGAATAAAGCTGTAGTTCAAGGTACCCACCGATAAAACAGGATTTGTTCCTGTGATTGCGTTATTTGCGGCGCCGAGTCAGGCCGCAGTTTACTGCCGATGCGCAGGGCTTCTTCCAGAGAGCGGCTCTGGCCGATCAGGCTGACCCGAAACAGGGTGTCCCGGCCCTGCACCGCTTCAACCTGCACTCCCCGAACCACTGACAGCCGCTCCAGCATACCGCGAGCTCCCACGTGATCGCTGAAACTGCCGATATTGCTCACCGAAACGATCACGGAATTGGAAATACCGACGGACTCGACTGCGGCGAGGCGGGCGCCGAGGAGATTACTGACCTGACTGATCAGGTTTTCGACTGCGCCGCCCTGGGTGGGCGCGCTCGTGGAAATACGCTGGCTTTCACCGCCGACCAGCAGCAACCAGTTGCCGATCCATTGCCCGGCGCTCTCCTGCAATTGGCCCGCAACCACAAAGTCGGCGCCATAGCGCTCCGAGGCGCGCAGCAAGGGGGCCCGAAAGCGTCCCCAGACATCGGTAACGCTGATCACCGCACGGTCTTCGCTGTCCATGGCCGGCAGCGTAGCGGGCAGTCCCCGTTGGGAAGATTGACGGTTCAGGGCGTTATAGGCCGGCAACTCCAGGTCCCGATCGGTAATGATCCTGCGCTTGCCGTCATCACTCATCGCGATCCAGAAAACGCCTTCCGGTCGGGAACTGCTCCAGATGGGCTCACCGGCTTCCCGCAACAGTTGATCGACAATACGGGGCTGAAAACTGGCCACCAGCAACAACGGCTGGCCGATTTCTTCCTGCTCCCACAAGGGCACGGCCTGATACTGGTAACTCTGCAGATAGGAGCCGGCCTTGGCAATACTGCTTTGCAGTGCCCAGGAAGAGGTCACTTCCGGCTTGCCGCTGACCTTTACCAGCACTGCGGCGAAGGCTTCCTGGATAACCCGGTCGCGCTCACTTTCCGACTGATTGGCAACGGGAACCGCCGCGGCATAGAGATCGGTGACTTGCGCAGCTCTGACGGTGACCTGGCATGCCGCGATGACCAACGCCACCAGCAGATAAAATCGCTTCAATTTGACTTCCTCGCGCTCTTTATTGTCTTTAGCAGCCCCTGAAACTGCTATTTCCGGCATATAATACTGTTTCAGGGGAGCAGATGCCATCGCTGGCATTTCGACGGCACTGCCCTATAATTATCGCACCCTGTCACTCCCGGACCCGCCAATGGCTCCCAGCTCCCCGGCAACCCTGACGCCAGACCAGACGGATCTGATTTATACCCGCAAACAGATTGAAGCCGCACTGGATGAACAGGCCCTGAGACTCACGGAAATTCTGGCCGATCGGCAACCGCTGGTCATCACCGTCCTGAACGGTGGTCTCATCTATGCCGGCAACCTGTTGCCCCGCCTCGAGTTCGCCCTGGAGATGGATTACTGTCACGCGACCCGTTACCGGGGCAATACAGTCGGTGCCGAGCTGCACTGGCAGGCGACGCCCCACCGGGACCTGGATGACCGCCATGTTCTGCTGCTCGACGACATCTTCGACGAAGGCCATACCCTTGAAGCCATTGCCCACTTCTGCCACCAACAGGGCGCCCGGAGTCTGCATACGGCCGTGCTGATCAACAAGTGCCATAAGCGCAAGCCGGTATCCGGATTCCAGCCGGACTTCATGGCCCTTGAAGTTCCGGATCGCTACGTATTCGGCTTCGGCATGGACTATCAGGGTTTGTGGCGCAACGCCCCCGGGATCTACGCCCTCCCGTGACGGCCGACGAGACCCATTGATGAAACCCATTCGCCACATCACCCTGCTCATGGCCATGGCCGCTGAAGCGGCGCCGGTCATAGAGCGCCTGGCGCTGATCGAAGCGACGCCATTGGACGCTTTTCTGCCGTTCCGGCGCTACTCCGGCAAGGTCGGCAGCCTGATCGTCACCCTGCTGACCTCAGGCAAGGACTCCCGGCACGGCGTCGACAATGTCGGACTCGAAGCGGCAACCCTGGCGGCTTATGTCGCTTGTCACCAACTGGAAACGGAATTGCTGCTCAATGCCGGGACGGCGGGCGGATTCGGGCACCTTGGCGGCAAGGTCGGCAGCCTCTATCTCAGTGACCGGGAATTTGTCTTCCATGATCGTCATGTGCCGCTGCCCGGCTTTGACGAAGCCGGGCTTGGCCGCTATCCCGCCACCAATGCCCGCGGTCTGGCCCGGGCCCTGGATTTGGAGTGTGGGATCATCTCCAGCGGCAGTTCCCTGAGCAAGTCCGATGCGGACATGAAGGTTATCAACCGGCATGGCGCCGTGGCGAAAGAAATGGAGGCTGCCGGGATTGCCTGGGTAGCCTGGCTTTTCAACAAGCCGCTGATTGCGATAAAATCCATCACCAATTTGCTGGATTACCCGGAAGCATCCCAGCAACAATTTCAGGCCAATCTGGAGGTTGCCAGCGACCGGCTGGCGGAGACCACCGCCGAGATTATTCGCTGGTGTGACGGAAGGACCTTGCAGGATCTGGCCGACTGAACAGACAGGCGAACCGGGATTCAGTTTACATTCAGTTGCGAGGAACTAGGATATACTCGACACCACAAAAATATCTGCCATTGATTCGGCGTTACAAGTAACGAGGAGAAAGTTATGACCCGATTGAAAACTGTTTTGCGCACCAGCCTCACCGCCGCCGCCTGCTTTGCAGTGCTCGGCGCCTGCACGACTACCAACCCCTACACCGGCGAAGAACAAACCCGCAAGTCCGTCAAGTACGGCTCTATCGGCGCGGTCGTGTGCGGCCTCATCGGCGCCACGGAAAGCAGCAAGCGGGCCCGCAACGCGGCAGCGGGCTGTGGCGCAATCGGCGCCGGCGTCGGCGCTTACATGGATCACCAGGAGTCGGAGCTGCGCCAGGAACTGCAGGGCACAGGCGTTGGCGTCGAACGGGTTGGCGATCAGATCAAGCTGATCATGCCCGGCAACATCACTTTCAACACCAACGAATACTCGATCCGCAGCGAATTCTATTCGGTACTGGATTCCGTCGCCAAGGTGCTCGCCAAGTATGAAGACACCCGGATGCGGATTGCCGGATTTACCGACTCCACCGGCGCCGATGACTATAACCTGCGCCTGTCCCGGGATCGGGCCCGCAGCGTTGCCGACTATTTGTCGGGCCGGGGCGTCGCGGCGCAACGCCTGGTTCCGGAAGGATTTGGTGAAGCCTATCCGGTGGCCAGTAATGATTCGACCGCCGGCCGGGCCCAGAATCGCCGGGTTGAGTTGACCATCGATGCGGTCCAGCAAGGCTGATCAATAATCCCGTGAATGCCTGATCGACGGCGCGTCATTCGACGCGCCGTTATTTTTCCTGCTCTTCCCCTGCCATAATCGCTGCCGACTTGGTAAAATTGCCGTCCTTTTCAACAAGGCAGCCGCCGGGCCGCAGAGAAATTCCTACCATGACCGACAGCAAATCCCTGAGTTATAAAGACGCAGGCGTGGACATAGACGCGGGCAATGCCCTGGTTGAGCGTATCAAGAGTGTCGCCAAAAAAACCTTCCGGCCGGAAGTCCTTACCGGGCTCGGCGGATTCGGTGCCCTCTTCGATCTGCCCAAAGGCTATTCCGAGCCTGCGCTTGTTGCCGGTACTGACGGCGTCGGCACCAAATTACGCCTGGCCCTGAATCTCGGCAAGCATGATACGGTCGGCATCGATCTGGTGGCCATGTGCGTCAACGATCTGATTGTGCAGGGTGCGGAACCCCTCTTCTTCCTCGATTATTACGCGACCGGCAAACTGGATATCGATACGGCATCCTCGGTGGTCGGCGGCATCGGACAAGGCTGCGAGTTGGCCGGCTGTGCCCTGATTGGCGGCGAAACCGCGGAAATGCCCGGCATGTACGAAGGCGACGATTATGATCTGGCGGGTTTTTGCGTCGGTATCGTCGACAAGCCCCGGATCATCGACGGCAGCAAGGTCAGCAGCGACGACGTCCTGATTGCCATGGCCTCGTCCGGCCCCCACTCCAACGGCTATTCCCTGATCCGAAAAATCATCGACGTCAATGACGCGGATCTGGATCAGGACGTTGGCGGCGTCCGCCTCAGCGAGGCGCTCATGGAACCGACCCGCATCTACGTGAAGTCGCTGCTGGAGCTTTATCGCAAGCAACCGGTTCATGCCATGGCCCATATCACCGGTGGCGGACTCCTGGAAAATATTCCCCGGGTTCTGCCTGACTCCGCCAAGGCCGTGATCGATACCCAAAGCTGGGAACTGCCGCCCGTCTTCCAGTGGCTGCAACAGGCCGGCAACGTCGCCACTGATGAGATGTACCGGACCTTCAACTGCGGTATCGGTATGGTGCTGGCGGTTCCCGCCAGTGATGCCGACAGCGCCATTGCCTTCCTCAGCGAGCGCGGTGAGCAAGCCTGGAAACTGGGCCGGATAGCCGACCGCCAGGGCGACGAAGCCCAGGTCGAAATGCGCTGATCCGGCAAATTCCCATGCGCAACATTGTGGTGCTGATTTCCGGAAGCGGCAGTAATCTGCAGGCCATTATCGACGCCTGTCACGAGGGCCGAATCCATGGCCGGGTTTGCGGCGTAATCAGCAACCGGCCCGATGCCTATGGCCTTGAACGCGCCCGCCGCGCCGGCATCCCGGATATCGTCGTCGACCACCGGCTCCATGCCGACCGCACGAGTTTCGAATCGGAACTGACTCGCCAACTGGAGCGGCTCGAACCGGATCTGATCCTCCTGGCCGGCTTCATGCGCATTCTGACACCGGATTTTGTGGCCCGCTTTGAAGGCCGCATGCTCAATATCCATCCCTCTCTGTTGCCGAAATACCGGGGCCTGCACACCCACCGGCAAGCCCTCGCCAACGGCGATCGCGAACATGGCTCAAGCGTACATTTCGTGACCGCGGAGCTTGATGGCGGTCCCGTCGTCGCCCAGGAAAAGCTGACGGTCGAGGCCGGGGATACGGAAGCGACCTTGGCGGACCGGGTCAAAATCCTCGAACACCGCTTGTATCCGCAAGTCGTCGACTGGTTCTGTTCAGGTCGCCTTCAGTACCGCAATGGCAAGATACAGCTTGATCCTCCCGAAGCGGAAACCTCTGTGTCATGCGACTGATTGTCACCTCTTTACTGTTCGGCCTGTCCGGTGCCCTGACCCCGGCTTTGGCCGCAGATGCCCTCGAACTGCAACCTCTGACTATCGACTACCAGGTCAGCCGGGGAGGCAAAGTGCTGGGCAGCGCCCGGCGCCACCTGGAGCCTGCGGACGGCGATACCTGGCGGCTGACCATGAGTTCTGAACTGGAGGCCTTTCTGGTTCGCGACAAGCGCGACGAGTCATCCCTGTTTCGCTGGCGCAACCAGGCGCCGCAGCCATTGGAGTATCGCTACCTCACGGAAAGCTCCTTCAAGGGCGAGCGCCTGATCGAGCAGCATTTCGACTGGCAAAGGAAAATGGAAACCGGCAAGCGTACCGACAAGGATCGGACCTGGGAACTGCCGCTGCCGGACAATGCGGTGGATCGGTTGAGCGCCAGCCTCGCGATCCGGCAGGCACTGACAGCCGGACGGGAATCCGGAACCTTGCAGGTCAGCTACCGGGGCCGGGTGCGGGAATTCCACTTCCAAAAACTGGGGCAGGAAACCCTAACCACGCCGGCGGGCTCTTTTGAAACCGACAAGGTGAGTTTCCGGGAGAGCGGCGATGAGGATATCACCTATTACTGGTTCGCTCGCGGAGCCCGCAACCTGTTGCTGCAAATCAGCGATTCCGATGAGGGCGACGGCTTCCTGATCAGCGCGGCCCGGGTAGACCCGGCGCTTTGATGCCGATCAGTAAAACAGGGTCGTCAGGTTTCGGTACGGAAAGTCACCGTCAGGTTGCGCAGTTTCCGGTAGGTCGCTTCATTGACGGGCATCGGTAACGGCAGAGATCTGGCCACCGCTTCAATGGCCGACTTTTGCAGCGCGGCGGCCTCGGTGCAATCCTCCAGATCAATCTCGAGCAAATAGCCCTGGTGAGTGACCTCCAGGGCAATATCGCAGGACAGTCCGGCACGGATCCCGTCAGGCAATTGCCAGTGAGCATGAATATGCTGCCAGATCCGATCGGCGGCGGCTTCGGCGGTCCCGGCGGCCGGCAACCCGGCGAACAGTATCGGCGAGGTGATGAGCAGCAGAAGCCACAGAGACAGTTTCTTCATGTCGTAAATTCCCTCTTATTAAAGCGCGCAGAGTAACCCGACAACATGACACTTGTGTGAAGGCCCGGTGCGCGCCATAGCTCCCGCGCGTTCCGCTCTAACCGAAGAACTTCCAGAACATATAGATAAACAGCGGCACACCCAGCCAGATGAAGGGTGAGGTCCAGATGTTCATGTTGCGCGTATTGTCCCGTGCTTCCGGAGCCGCCGGCTGGGCGGTGCCAGCCTGCCACCGGCGCCTTGCCAGGGCCCGCACCAGAAACGGCCAGATGACCAGCAACAGGGCGGCGCTGCCCACCAGCCACCAGAAGTTGTCGCCGGATTCACTGAGCTGGGTGCGCATGGCCACCACCGGGATCAGCAGACAGACTCCGATCAGGCTGATCGGCAGTCCCCACTTATTGACCTGGGCGCGGATCCAGGCATTGCGCTCATTGGTATCGGTCATGGACACTCCTCAGGTTTGTGGCAGGGTGACGCCGGTCTGGCCCATGTATTTGCCGCCCCGATCCTTGTAGGAGGTTTCGCAGATTTCGTCCGACTCAAAAAACAGCATCTGGGCAACGCCTTCGTTGGCGTAAATCTTGGCCGGCAGCGGCGTGGTGTTGGAAAACTCGAGGGTTACATGCCCCTCCCACTCCGGCTCCAGCGGCGTCACATTGACAATAATACCGCAGCGGGCATAGGTGGACTTGCCGAGACACATGGTCAGCACGCTGCGGGGAATGCGGAAATATTCCACGGTGCGGGCCAGGGCAAAGGAATTGGGCGGAATGATGCAAACATCGCCCTTGAAGTCGACGAAGCTGTTCTTGTCGAAGGCCTTGGGGTCGACCACCGCCGAATTGATATTGGTGAAAATCTTGAATTCATCGGCGCAGCGCACGTCGTAGCCGTAGCTGGACGTACCGTAGGAGACCAGCCGGTGATCGCCCTGATAGCGCACCTGGTCGGGTGCGAAGGGATCAATCATGCCTTGTTGCTCGGCCATTCTGCGGATCCATTTATCGGATTTTATACTCATGTTTTTCAGGGTCCTGATTCAGGTATTTTCAATACTTATTGTCGGGAAGATGGCGCCATGGTCGCGGGCTTGCAAGGACAGTCGCGCCGCGGCCCGCCGGGCAATGTCCAGATAGGCGCCGGTGATGTCACCGTCGGGATCCGCGATCACGGTGGGCCGCCCGCTATCGGTCTGCTCCCGGATCTGCAGCGCCAGCGGCAAGCTGCCGAGCAGCGGTACGTCGTATTTGTCCGCCAGGAATTCGCCGCCACCGGATCCGAAAATATGCTCGGCATGACCGCAGTTTGAGCAGATGTGTACGGCCATGTTCTCGATGATGCCGAGTACCGGTACTTTGACTTTCTCGAACATGGCGACCGCCTTGCGGGCGTCGCTCAGGGCAATATCCTGGGGCGTGGTGACGATGACCGCCGCGGTGATCGGCACCTTCTGGGCGAGGGTCAGCTGTATGTCGCCGGTGCCCGGCGGCAAGTCCACAATCAGGTAATCCAGATCCTGCCAGTGAGTGTCGTTGATGAGTTGTTGCAGCGCGCCGCTCGCCATGGGGCCGCGCCAGACCATGGCCTGATCCGGGTTCACCAGGTAGCCGATGGACATTGACTGGATCCCGTGGCTGACTACCGGCTCGAGAGACTTCCGGTCGCTGCTCGCGGGCTGCTCGTTCGCGAAGCTCGATCGGGTAGGGCGCCGGCATCCGCCCGCTTTGCTCATGTCTTCGCCGTCCATTCAAGCGAGCCCGAGCCGCCGCGGCAGCCGAAGGCGGAGGAGATGATCGACGGCCTCCGCGTCGCCTACGAGGCCTCGCGCCTCCTTCGTTC
>JASBTO010000234.1 GCA_030148365.1 Kangiellaceae bacterium | reverse complement strand
CGTGCTGGCTGGCCGGCTTGGCTGCAACCGGCTTTTTGGCTCTCGGCTTGTCAGCAGTCGGCTTGGCAGCAGCCGGCTTGTCAGCAGTCGGCTTGGCAGCAGTCGGCTTGTCGGCAGCCGGCTTGTCAGCAGCTGGCTTGTTAGCAGCCGGCTTGTCAGCAGTCGGCTTGTCAGCAGTCGGCTTGTCAGCAGTCGGCTTGTCGGCAGCCGGCTTGTCAGCAGCTGGCTTGGCAGCAGCTGGCTTGTCAGTAGCTGGCTTGGCAGCAGACGGCTGGTCAGCAGTTGGCTGGTCAGCAGACGGCTGGTCAGCAGACGGCTTGTCGGCAGACGGCTTGTCGGCAGTCGGTTTCTTGGCTGCCGGCTTCTGGGACGGTTGTCCGGAATCGGCGGATTCAGCTACCTTGCGGGGCTTGCGCTCTGGCCGTGATTGTTTCTCTACGGCGGCTTGGGCGCTGGCCTGATCCGGCGTCTGACTGGCGTCATTGGCGGAAGCCTGGGGCGTATCCTGGGCCCGATCAGCTCGTGAACGGCGCTGGGGCCTTGGCTTGCGAGCCGGTGCCGCGTCCCCGTCCGGCTTGCGGCGGGGCCGCCGGTTGTCACTCTCTGCAGCCTTGCTGGTGTCACCGGATTGCGGTTGGTTGGCCTGCTCCTGGGTGTTGGCCTTAGGGCCTCGTGACCGGTTATCGGCCTGATTGCGACCGGGACCCCGTCGACGAGGTTGGCGTGTGCGCCTGGGCTTCTGGTCCTGCTCCTGGGCGCTCTGATCTTCCTGCGGAGCGGTGGCTTTGTCACGGGCTTTGGCGGCATCGCGGGTTGTTTGTTTGCCCCGGGGTTGCTGGCTCCGGCCACGGCCACGAGCGGGCTTTCCATCGCGCTGGGGCTGGCGACGATCCCGGGTTTTCTGGGCGGCGCCAGCCGGTTTCTTGCGGGCGTCGGTTTTCTTTTTCGGTTCCTCTCCGTCGCCGAACAAGGCTTGCCAGAGACGGCTCAGCAGGCCCGGCTTCTTGTCCTCGACAGGCTTTTTGGCTTCGGGCTTCTTGGCTGCCGGAGGTGGCACTGCCGCGGTGACAGCTTGCACCGCCGGTCGATTGCTCGACACCTGGGCGCTGCTTGCATGAGCCACAACCTGGTCGGTTTCTTCACTGCCTGTGGCGGCCAGGGTATAGCTGGCTTCAGACAGGGTCTCGCCACCGCGCAGGCGGATCACGCGGTAATGAGGCGTTTCCAGTTCCGGATTCGGGACGATAATGACCCGGATATTCTGGCGTTTCTCGATTTCAGCAATCATCTGCCGCTTTTCGTTGAGCAGGAAAGTCGCGACTTCCACTGGCAAAACCGCCTGAACTTCCGAAGTCGACTCCTTCATGGCTTCGTCTTCAATCAGGCGCAGTACTGACAGGGCCAAAGATTCGATGCCGCGAATTGTGCCCTGGCCGCTACAGCGCGGGCAGACATGCTGGCTCGACTCACCGAGGGACGGACGTAGTCTTTGTCGGGACATTTCCAGCAATCCGAAGCGGGAGATCCGGCCGATCTGGACCCGGGCCCGGTCGCGTTTGAGGGCTTCACGCAAGACATTTTCCACTTCCCGCTGGTGCTTGGGCGGAGTCATGTCGATAAAGTCGATCACAATCAAGCCGCCAATATCGCGAAGCCTGAGCTGGCGTGCGACTTCCTGGGCGGCTTCCTTGTTGGTGGTCAGGGCCGTCTCTTCAATATCACTGCCTTTGGTCGCACGGGCGGAGTTGATATCGATGGAGATCAGGGCTTCGGTGATGTCGATGACCAGGGCGCCGCCGGAAGGCAGGCTGACCTCACGCTGGAAGGCACTTTCAATCTGGCTTTCCACCTGATAGCGATTGAACAGGGGAATATCATCCTGATAGAGCTTGAGCCGGTTGGCAAAGTCGGGACGGACCAGATTCATGTGCTGCTTGGCGCGCTCAAAAACCTCCGGTTCATCGACAATGATTTCCCCGATATCCGGGCGCAAGTAGTCGCGGATGGCGCGGATGATAACATCGCTTTCCTGATGGATCAGGAAGGGCGCGCGGCGATCCTCGCCGGCTTTCTGAATGGCCTGCCAGAGGCTCTGCAGAACCTGGAAGTCCCATTGCAGTTCTTCTGAACTGCGACCAACGCCGGCGGTCCGGACGATACAGCCCATCCCGTCGGGGAGGTTCAGATCGTTCATGATTTCGCGCAATTCGTTGCGATCACCACCCTCAATGCGGCGGGAGATACCGCCGGCGCGGGGATTGTTCGGCATCAAAACGATATAGCTGCCAGCGAGGCTGATAAAGGTGGACAGGGCTGCGCCCTTGTTGCCGCGCTCTTCCTTGTCAACCTGGACAATGATCTCCTGACCTTCCTTGAGAGCCTCACGAATAGTGGGACGACCTTTCTGGGATTTGTTCTGGAAATATTCCCGGGCTACTTCCTTGAGGGGCAGGAAGCCGTGCCGTTCAGCACCGTAATCAACAAATGCCGCTTCAAGACTGGGTTCGACCCGGGTGATCTTGCCTTTATAGATGTTGGCTTTCTTCTGTTCCCGACCGGGAACTTCGATATCGAGGTCGTAGAGCTGTTGTCCATCGACGAGGGCTACGCGCAACTCTTCCTGTTGGTGAGTCGCGTTAATCAGCATTCTTTTCATGTAAGCTTTTCTCTTGTTGCAGGGCACAACAGGAAAAGGCAGGCAGTGGGTTGGAGCCTTCAGGAAAGCTCTTGTAACTTCTTGAAGTTTACGAGCTTTCTATCTGGTTTACAGACTGGCAGAGGCTCGTTTGAGCATGCCTGAAGCTTCGTTCTGGTCCTGTGGTGCGACCGGGCCGAAGCCCTGACTGTCATTGGCGGAAGTTGCGTCTTACCAATCTTTGCGCGCTTCCCGCAGAATTCTGTCGTCTATGTTGCCCTTGTATCCCGGGGCTGCCTGCACTTTTCATGTGCCGGGTATCTTGTACGGAGGAAACTGCACATTCCTGAGCCTGGCGCCGCGTTCTCCTGGAACTGTGGCTAATCAAGGGCAGGAATATCATTTTGCAATCACCTGGAGGTCTCCCAAACCGGGAAACTGGCGCAACTATAGCAATCCTGGGGTGGTCAGGCAATTAAATATGCTGCACCGGATTTTGGAGATGGTATAGTTGCGCCCCATGAATTCAGAGACATTCAATCAGGTACGTCTGGTCTCCATTCCGGAGGATGTCGCCGGCCAGCGGGTTGACAACTATCTGCTGTCCCGTCTCAAGGGCGTTCCCAAAAGTCGCATCTACAAGATGTTGCGGAAAGGGGAGGTGCGGGCCAACAAGAAGCGCATCAAACCGGATTACCGTTTACAGGCCGGCGACCAGTTACGCATACCTCCGGTGCGGACCTCTGCCGAAAAGGCGCCGATTTCGCCGGGGCTGGAGCAGGTAGCGCGTCTCGAGCATTGCATTGTCCATGAAACCGACCGCCTGCTGATACTCAACAAACCACCGATGATGGCGGTACACGGCGGCAGCGGTCTCAGCTTTGGCGTCATTGAAGCCATCCGGGCCCTGCGTCCCGGCGCACCCTACCTGGAACTCGTGCACCGTCTGGATCGCGCCACCTCAGGCTGCCTGCTGATAGCCAAAAAACGTAGCTGCCTGCGGTTGTTGCATCGGCAACTGGAAGCCAAGAGCATGCACAAACGATATCTGGCCCTGGTCGTTGGCGATTGGCCGGCAAAACTGAAAAAGGTTTCCGCGGCGCTCAAAAAGCAGGAGGCCGGTGCCGGCGAGCGTCTTGTCGAGGTGGATGACACCGGCAAGGCTTCACTGACCCGCTTTGAGGTGGTCCGGCGATTCGACGGTTTCACGCTGGTCGCAGCCGAGCCGGTTACCGGGCGTACCCATCAGATTCGGGTGCATGCGGCCAGTAGCGGCCACCCCATTGTCGGCGATGACAAGTATGGTGATGTTGCGGTCAACCGTCGATTTTTCGGCCGGCAGCAGCCCCGTCTGTTTCTGCACGCCGAACAATTGCGTTTCAGAGAGCGGGAGGAGGGTGGGGAGATCACCGTCCAGGCGCCGCTTCCCGCGGATCTGAACGCCGTTCTTGAACAATTGCAGCCATTATCGGAGTAGGCATTTCAATGAAGTACCCTTTGATTGTATTTGACTGGGACGGAACCCTGATGGACTCGACCGGCCGTATCGTGTCGGCCATGCAACGGAGCGCCGGCAATGTCGGCCTCGATGTACCCTCCGCGGAAGCGGTGCGCTCAATCATCGGCCTGAGCCTGACCCGTTGCTACGATATTCTGTTTCCGGGCGTTAACGGTGAGGCCCTTGAGCGCCTGACCCGGGAGTACCGGTTTCAATATATAGAAGGAGACCCGACGCCGACGCCCCTGTTTGGCAACTCCCTCCCCGTGCTCCAGGATCTCAAGGCCAGGGGTTACCAGTTGGCGGTGGCAACGGGAAAAGCCCGCGCCGGTCTGGACCGGGTAATGGCGGCTTCCGGCACTGGCCATTTGTTCGATGATTCCTGTTGCGCCGATGAAGCGGAATCAAAGCCCCATCCGGAAATGCTCGAAAAGATTTGCAAGCGCCTCAATCGGCACCCACGGGAAGCACTGATGATCGGGGACACGACCTTTGATCTGGAAATGGCGGCGAACGCCATGATGGGCAGTCTGGGAGTCAGTTATGGCGCCCACGGCCGGGAACAGCTGGTCGCTTGCCAACCCTTGTCGATTCTTGACGATATTGGCGATCTGCCGGACTGGCTGGATCAGTCGCCCGCAGCCTGAAGTTGCAGTGGCTCGAGCCCTGCTTGCCGAAGCAGTCTGCACAGGGCAATTAACGGCAATCCGATCAGGGCGCTCGGATCTTCGCTATGGACAGCCCGGAACAGGGCGGGGCCCAGACTCTCGACCTTGAAGGAGCCCGCGCAGTCCCAGGGCTGGTCCCGATGCAGATAGGCGTCAATCAGATTGTCGTTCAGCTCGATAAATTCAACCCTGGTCGTGTCCAGATGGGACCAGGATCTGTCAATTCGACTGTCGACCAGAGTCAGGGCGGTCAGAAAATCCACGCTGTGACCGGATGCGGCCCGGAGTTGGGCTTTGGCCCTGGCCGGGGAGCCAGGTTTACCGATAATTTTCTGATTGAATACCGCGACCTGGTCGGAGCCGATAACCAGAGCTTCCGGAAACTCGCGGGCGATGTGTCGGGCCTTGCTGCTGGCCAGGCGTAACGCGAGATCCGCGGCTGATTCGCCGCCGACCGGAGATTCATCAATATTGGCGGGCGCCGTCCGGAATACCGGGATCAGCTTTGCCAGCTGCGCTTTCCGGTACGGAGAAGCAGAGGCGAGCGCTATTTCGGGCACTTTACTGGGCATGAAGCCATCAATCCCGGTGCATAAATGAAGGATCCCGTGATTGTGTCTGTAAGCGGAATATCTGGCAAGTCCTGGCGTTAGCGTCCCGATACCCGCCATTGCGCCTGGATTTAACACGCTGAATTTTCAGCAAGATAGCTTTGACTGAGGTCAGGGTTGCGGGTAGAATTGCGCGCCTATGCCATCAAGCAAGCTGCCAGAGCGACTGCAGGTAAAGCAATTTGCTTTGCAAAACAGCTACTTGCGAGCAAGTATTCCGGTCGCTGAGTTCAGCCGCCTGAGCGCAATGCTGGTAAACACGACTGGTGCAGTGCAGGTTGAACTTCAGGGTGAGCAGGATCCGGCAGGACATCGCCTCGTCCGGATGAGTTTTGAAGCAAGCCTGGATGTGGAATGTCAGGTATGTCTGGCGCCATATCAATTTTCGGCCCGGTCGGAAAAACTGCTGTTGCCGGTGGTAACAGAATCGCAAATGGACGCGGCTCCTGCGGATCTGGAGCCGGTGCTGATGGATGAATCAGGACTGGATATCATGACAGTCCTGGAAGACGAATTGATACTGGCCTTGCCGCTGGTCGCCCGGCACCCAACCTGCGCCGAGCAGGCCCCGCAGACGGCAGGGCAGGAGGCGGTGGAACTCGCCGTCGAGCAAAAGGAATCGCCTTTTGCAGTATTGAAAGATTTTAAAGATCAGTAAAACTTCAGGAGACAGATAATGGCTGTACAAAAAAGTCGCAAGACCCGATCGAAGCGTGACATGCGTCGCTCACACGACTCCCTGTCCGCACCGACCTTGTCAGAAGATCCGACCAGCGGTGAGTTGCACCGTCGTCACCATGTGACTGCTGACGGTTACTACCGCGGCAAAAAAGTGATCTCCTGATTTTCGGGATTCCTTGAACCAGTCACTGGTTATTGATTGCATGGGGGGTGACCACGGCCCCTCTGTAATCGTCCCCGCGGCCCTCAAAGCCAAGCAGCAAAACCCCGAAGCCGAGTTTCATCTGGTCGGCGACAAAGACCAGATAACTGCGGCCATTCGTCGATCCTCCCTGCCCGTCGATAGACATATCCATATCCACCATGCCTCGGAAGTCATCGGCATGGACGAAAAACCCTCAAGCGTAGTTCGTGCCAAGCCGGACGCATCGATGCGCGTGGCCTTGAATCTGCTTCGTGACGGCACCGCGCATGCCTGTGTCAGTGCGGGTAACACCGGCGCCCTGATGGCACTCGCCTGTTTGATCGTGAAAACCCTGCCCGGGGTCAATCGGCCCGCAATCATTGCCGAACTTCCGAGTCATGAAGGCCATACCTATTTGCTCGATCTCGGTGCCAACATTGATTGCAGCGCTGAAGATCTGTTCAGTTTTGCCATTATGGGCTCGATCCTCAAACAGGCCATCGACAACCGGGAAAATCCGGGCGTAGCCCTGCTCAATGTCGGTGAGGAGGACATCAAGGGCAACGCCACGGTCAAGGCCGCAGCGGCCATGCTCGAAGCCTGCCCGGATATCAACTACGCCGGTTACGCCGAAGGGCGGGACCTTTTTACCGGGCGATTTGACGTGGTGGTCTGTGATGGATTCACCGGCAACAACGTATTGAAAGCCTGTGAAGGTGTGACGCGGTTTTTGTATAACGAAGTCAAAGCTGAGTTCAGCCGTAAATGGTGGCATAAATTGGCCGCCTTATTGGTAAAACCCGTGTTAAAATCCGTGCAGCACCGGATAAACCCGGATCAGTACAATGGCGCCAGCCTGCTCGGGCTTCGGGAAATCGTGGTCAAGAGTCATGGCTCGGCCAATATTGACGGCACAGTTTTTGCCATACACAAGGCACTCGTGGAAACAGAGCAACGGATCCCTGCCCGTATCGGCAGCGAAATCGAAAAACTATTGGCAAACAGGGCGACAGCGTGAGTTATTCAAAAATTCTTGGTACAGGCAGTTTTCTTCCGGAGAAGGAACTGACCAACGCCGATCTGGAAAAAATGGTCGACACCACAGACGCATGGATCACCACGCGTACCGGTATCAAAAAGCGCCACATAGCTGGTGATCATGAAACCGCGTCGACGCTCGGAGCGGAAGCGGCGCGCCGGGCTATTGAAGCTGCCGGCATCGACAAGTCCGAGATCGGGATGATTATTGCCGCCACCGCCACGCCGGACAAAATGTTCCCCAGCGTAGCCTGCCTGATCGGGCACGAACTGGGGCTCAATGGCGTGGGCGCTTTCGATGTTACGGCCGCGTGTGCGGGATTTGTTTATGGATTGTCGATTGCCGATCAATATATAAAGAGCGGTAACCAGAAATACATTCTGGTCATTGGCACCGAAGTGCTGTCGCGCATAGTCAACTGGGAAGATCGCACGACCTGTGTCATTTTCGGTGACGGCGCCGGCGCCGCACTGCTGGGGCCCAGTGAAGAGCCGGGCATCCTGTCCACCCATATCCATGCCGATGGTGGTTACGGCGACCTGCTTTATTGTAATAACGGTTTGCGTGGCCAGACCGGTGGTCTGCCGGAGCCGCAGATCGCGATGCGCGGTAACGAAGTCTTCAAGGTCGCGGTCAAAACTCTGTCACGGGTCGTGGACGAAACTCTGGCCTACAATGATATGGAAAAAAGCGATGTCGACTGGTTGCTGCCTCACCAGGCCAATATCCGCATCATTTCGGCAACCGCGAAAAAACTGGATATGCCCATGGAGCAGGTGGTCGTCACCGTCGATCAGCATGGCAACACCTCCAGTGCGTCCATACCGCTGGCGATGGACGGTGCGATTCGTGATGGCCGCATCAAGCGCGGTCAGACCCTGCTGCTGGAAACATTTGGCGGCGGCTTTACCTGGGGCTCGGCACTTATCCGTTACTAGAGGCGGGCGCCAAAGTCTCTCGGCTGCGGCGCAATTTTTCTTCGACACATCTTGAACTTCAATTAGCAGGACGCGGCAACTATGACCCACCATCTGGCATTTGTCTTTCCCGGTCAGGGCTCGCAGTCATCCGGCATGCTGGCGGATTTGGCAGAGCAGCAACCCAGTATCAAAACAACTTTTGAGGAAGCCTCCCAGGCCCTCGACTATGATCTCTGGCAACTCGTTCAGGAAAGCGATCCGGCCCGCCTGAACCAGACCGAAGTTACCCAGCCAGCATTGCTGACAGCCGGGGTTGCCCTGTGGCGGGCCTGGCAGGATGCCGGGGGCGTTCAACCCGGTCTGATGGCAGGTCACAGTCTTGGTGAATACACCGCACTGGTGTGTGCCGGTGCCCTGCAATTCGGCGACGGTGTCAGATTGGTCAGATTACGGGGCCAGTACATGCAGGAAGCCGTTGCGCCGGGCGAAGGCGCCATGGCTGCCATTATCGGACTGGATGATGACGCCGTGGTCAAAGCCTGCGCCGAAGCATCCGAGGGTGATGTCGTTGCAGCGGTGAATTTCAATTCTCCGGGCCAGGTGGTCATTGCCGGCGAGAAAGAAGCGGTTGACCGGGCTATCGGACACTGCAAGGACGCCGGCGCCAAGAGGGCACTGCCCTTGCCGGTCAGTGTACCGTCCCATTGTGACCTGATGAAGCCGGCGGCGGACCAGCTGCGCGAAACGCTGGCCTCGACCGAAATCAGCAGACCCCGGGTCAAGGTTATCAATAACGTTGATGTTGCTGCGGAATCCGATCCGGAGGCAATTCGCAAGGCGCTGGTCCGGCAACTGTATCGTCCGGTTCGCTGGACCGAAACCGTCCGGCAGATGGCCGAGAGTGGTGTGACCCGGCTGGTCGAGTGCGGTCCCGGTGCTGTATTGTGCGGTTTGACGAGACGGATCGATCGGAATCTGAACTGCGATCCCATCGGTAGCGCCGACAAATTTGCCGCGGCAATTGCCGCAGAATAAGTTCCGTTTAAAGGAGACGCAATGTCAATGAGAATTGAAGACAAGATTGTCCTCGTCACCGGCGCCAGCCGGGGGATCGGTCGTGCGATTGCCACCCGTCTGGGTCAGGAAGGCGGAGTCATTATCGGCACCGCAACCAGCGACCAGGGCGCCGATGCGATCAGTGCTTATCTGAAAGATGCCGGGCTGAAAGGCGAGGGCATGTGCCTGAACGTGACCAGTGCCGAAAGCATCAGCAAGGTACTGAGCGACATCAAGGACAATTACGGCAATACGCCGGAAGTGCTGGTCAATAACGCCGGCATTACCCGCGACAACCTCTTGATGCGCATGAAGGACGACGAGTGGGACGATATTATCAATACCAACCTCACCAGCGTCTACCGGCTCGCCAAAGCCTGCCTGCGGGGCATGGTCAAGAGTCGGTGGGGCCGTATCGTTACTATCGGCTCCGTTGTGGGCACTTCGGGAAATCCGGGACAGACCAACTACTCTGCTGCCAAGGCCGGCCTGATCGGCTTTTCCAAGTCCCTGGCTCGGGAAGTCGGCTCTCGCGGCATAACGGTCAACGTCGTGGCTCCCGGCTTTATTGACACAGACATGACTCGTGAGTTGAGTGACCAGCAGCGCAAGGTCATGTCGGATCAAATCCCGTTGAACCGCCTGGGCAACCCCGATGAAATTGCCTCTGCTGTTGCTTTTCTGGCGTCCGATGACGCGGCTTACATAAGTGGTGAAACACTGCATGTAAACGGCGGGATGAATATGGCATAATGCCGGGGTTTTTACTTGAAATGGCAATCTACTGAATTTTATAGTGAAAGTTTCCCGAGGCTCTGGTCAGACCACGGCCAAAAATGAAATTCTCGCTTGCAACTTTTCATTCATGCAATAAACTACTGCGCAGTTTCGAGCTGCAAATTCTGTTAAAAGAGGCAAATCATGAGCACAATCGAAGAACGCGTTAAGAATATCGTCGTTGAACAGCTGGGCGTTAAGGAGGAAGAAGTAACTCCTGAAGCTTCCTTTGTCGACGATCTGGGCGCTGACTCCCTGGACACTGTGGAACTGGTTATGGCTCTGGAAGAAGAGTTCGATACCGAAATTCCTGACGAAGAAGCCGAGAAAATCAGCACGGTTCAGTCCGCCATTGATTACATCAAGGCGAACGTCGAGACTGCCTGATACTCCTGAAATAGGGTATCCTGATGGGTAAAGTGCGAAAGCGTTTTGCCCATTTATTTTTCTGGCCAACTGAAAAAGAGGAATCAACCAGGTGACAAAGCGTCGTATTGTAGTGACCGGGATGGGGCTGTTAACTCCGCTGGGTAATACTGTAGAGGAATCCTGGGCAGGATTGTTGGCCGGAAAAAGCGGGGCGGGTCCGGTTGAGGCATTTGATGCCAGCAATTTTTCCACCCGTTTTTCCGCATCGGTAAAAGACTTTGATCCGGGCGACACCATTCCCAAAAAAGACCGTCGAAAGATGGATCCTTTTATCCAGTACGGAATTGTAGCCGGCGTTCAGGCGATGGAAGATTCCGGCCTGGAAGTCACGGAAGCGAATGCCGGCAGGATTGGCGCCACTATCGGCTCCGGCATCGGTGGTCTGGGTACCATTGAGCAAAATGTCGCGCAACTGCTTGAGCACGGACCCCGCAAGATTTCTCCTTTCTTTGTACCCGGTACCATCATCAACATGATTGCCGGTAACCTGTCCATTCGTTATGGACTCAAAGGTCCCAACATTGCACTGGTCACGGCCTGTACCTCTGGCTTGCATGCCCTCGGGCATGCCGCCCGGATGATTGCCTACGGTGATGCTGATGCAATGCTGGCCGGTGGCGCCGAGATGGCTACCACGCCCCTCGGGCTTGGTGGATTCGCCGCCGCGCGTGCCCTGTCCACCCGTAATGACGATCCCCAGGCTGCAAGTCGCCCCTGGGATCGGGATCGGGACGGCTTCATGCTGGGTGATGGCGCGGGCATGGTGGTTCTCGAAGAATATGAACATGCCAAAGCGAGAGGCGCAAAAATCTACGCCGAATTGACCGGCTTTGGTATGAGCGGTGACGCTTATCACATCACTTCACCGCCGGAAGATGGCGCCGGCGCGGCCGCCAGTATGGCCAACGCGATCCGCGACGCGGGATTGACCCCGTCTGATATCGGATACATCAACGCTCACGGTACCTCGACGAAAATCGGGGACCAGGCGGAAACCCAGGCTATCAAGTCCGTGTTCGGCGATGCAGCCAAAGATGTCATGGTCAGCTCCACCAAGTCCATGATTGGCCATTTGCTCGGCGCAGCCGGCTCCGTGGAAGCTATTATCAGCATTCTCGCGTTGCGGGATCAGACTGTACCGCCGACTATCAATCTTGATAACCCGGATGAAGGCTGCGATCTGGACTATGTTCCCCATAGCGCCCGTCAGGTGAAACTTAATCACGTGCTGTGCAATTCCTTCGGGTTTGGTGGTACCAACGGTTCCCTGATATTCAGCCCGGTATAGCGGCCCCTTCGCCTTGACGGAAAACTACCCGGAAACCGGATCTGATGGCATTGCCACAGGTCCGGTGTGGGTCAACGGACAACCGGCTGAAGCCGTATCAGCATGGGACCGGGGTTTCCTTTACGGCGACAGTTTCTTTACGACCATTCGTATTGTTGGCGGACAGCCGGCCTTTTGGCCGTTGCATCGTTTGCGTCTGATCTCCAACGCCACCCGGCTGCGTTTTCCCTGGCCCGATCTGGAAGCCATGGAACTGGAGTTGGCAGAGTTCATTTCCTCTGCGCCGGATCCGGACGGTGTCGTGCGTCTGACCATCAGCCGCGGCCCGGGTCCACGGGGATATCTGCCCCTCAAGGATCCGCAGGTGACCCGTGTGCTTGCCTGGTCGCCGCAACCCGATTATGCCCCGGAGTTGTCTGAAACCGGCGTTGATCTCGTACTCTGTAAAACCCAGGTGTCCTGTAACCCGCTCCTGGCCGGCATCAAGCACGGCAATCGTCTGGCACAGGTATTTGCTCACCAGGAACTCGAGTCTCTGGGCGCCTTTGAAGGTCTCATGGGCGACGGCGATGTGATTGTCGGCGGCTGTCGCAGCAATGTTTTCGCCAAAATCGCCGGCACCTGGTATACGCCGCGACTGGAGCGCGCAGGGGTGGCCGGCGTGACCCGATCGTGGCTGATGCAATATGCCAGTATCCGGGAAGTCGATCTTACATTTGCTGATTTCGAACATGCGACCAGCGCCGTTATTACCAGTGCCTTGCTGGGTTTGATGCCGGTGCGCTCAATTGAAGGTCGGGAGTTGGAGTTGTGCGAGGAGATACCGGGTTGGCAACACCAGTACCGCAAGGACGCCGGCCTGTGAGGTTTTGGCACGGGTTGTTGATGATTCTGCTGGGCGTCGGACTCGGCCTGCTGCTTGCTGCCGGGGTCTTCTATCGCAGCTATCAGGCTTTCCTCGAGACGCCCCTGGATTTGCCCGCCGGTGGTCTTGAATACGAAGTCGTCAAAGGGGCCACTGCCCGCAGTGTCGGTCACGACTGGTTGTCGCAGGGGTTGACTGACAGCAAGTGGAATTTTCGCTTGTTGCTGAAACTGCGTCCAGAGCTTGCCAGAATACACGCCGGCAAATACCACCTTGAACCGGGTCTCAGGTCAGTGGACGCCCTTGAGAAACTGGTACGGGGTGACGTAATTCATTACCCCGTCACGCTCATACCCGGCTGGAACTTCTTGCAGTTTCGCGCGGTGCTTGCGGACACTCCGAATCTCAAGCGGGTTACGACGGAGATGACGGACGAGCAAATCATGGACCGTCTCGGACGGCCCGGACTACACCCGGAAGGCCGCTTTTTCCCCGACACCTACCGGTTCATCGACGGAGATACTGATCTGGATATCCTCGAACGCGCATTCGAGAAGATGGAGCGTCAACTGGCGGCCGCCTGGCAAACCCGCGCACCGGATCTTCCCTACAAGCGTCCGATCGAGGCCCTCACCATGGCCTCCATTGTCGAAAAGGAAACCGGGCTGGCCCGGGAAAGAGCAGAGATTGCCGGTGTCTTTGTGCGGCGGCTCGAGAAGGGCATGCGCCTGCAGACCGATCCGACCGTCATTTATGGACTCGGTGCCGATTTTGACGGCAACTTGCGGCGCCGGGATTTGCGAGCTGACACGGCCTACAACACATACACCCGCTTCGGTCTGCCGCCGACGCCGATCGCCATGCCCGGACGAGAGGCCATCGACGCGGCACTGCATCCGCGGGAGGGCACGAGTCTCTATTTTGTGTCCCGGGGTGACGGCAGCCATCAATTCAGCGATACTCTTGCCGACCATAATCGCGCGGTGCGCAAATACCAATTAAAACGAAAAACCTCGAAGCAATGATTCCAGCAGGCTGTTTCATCACACTTGAAGGCACCGAAGGTGTCGGCAAGTCAACCAATATGGCGCGGGTTCGCGAGTTTCTGGAATCCCGTGATATTGAGCTGGTGCAAACGCGGGAACCGGGCGGTACGCCCCTGGCCGAGGAAATCCGGCGCGTGTTGCTGACCAACCGGGAAGAGGAAATGTGCTCCGACACTGAGTTGTTGTTGATGTTCGCGGCCCGCAGTCAGCATGTTGAAACCCTGATCAAGCCGGCGCTCAGACGCGGTCAGTGGGTGCTCTCGGATCGGTTTACCGATGCCAGCTATGCCTATCAGGGTGGCGGTCGGCAACTCGGATTTGAGCGCCTGGAAGCTCTCGAAAACTGGTGTCTCAAAGGCTTTCAACCGGACTTGACCCTGTGGCTGGACCTGCCCGTCGAAGAGGGACTGGAGCGGGCGCGGGCGAGAAGTGCCGCGGATCGTTTTGAGTCTGAACGCATGGAATTTTTTACCCGGGTCCGAGAGGCCTACGAGCGCAGATTCCGCCAATACCCCGAACGTATGCGCCGCATTGACGCCAGCGGGTCGCCGGAGCAGGTGCAGGCCAGAATTACCGAAGTCATGACTGCATTTATGGACGCTCACTCCGGGACGGCGACATGACCAGGCTGCCACCCTGGCTGCAAGCTACGGCCCTGCAATCCAGTGCCCAGTTCAGGGAAGGTCGATTGCCTCATGCACTGATCCTGCTGGGACAGCGTGGTCTGGGCAAAGCGGCATTTGCAGATTGGCTGGCCAGGCTGGTGCTATGCCGGGCGCCAGAACCTGAAGGCGCCTGCGGCACCTGCAAGAGTTGTCTGCTGCTCGCCGCTGACAGTCACCCTGATTACTATCCGGTGGCCGTACCCGCGGACAAAACCATGATTTCTGTGGAGCAGATCCGAAGCCTGATCAGCGAACTACAGGAATCGGCTCACCAATCGGGATGGCGGGTGGCCAGTATCAGTGATCTGCACGCGATGAACACCAATGCCTTTAACGCTTTGCTGAAAACCCTGGAAGAACCCGGCAGCAATACCCTGATCCTGATGCAGGCAACCCAATTGTCCCGCATACCGGCGACCATTCGCAGTCGTTGCCAGTTACTGAAATTTTCTCCGCCGCCCCTAGAGACAGCCCGCGACTGGCTGCAACAGGAAACCGGCGCCGATCCGGAAAGTCTGGCGCGTTTGCTGACGGCTACCGAAGGCGCGCCACTCGCTGCGGCTGACTGGCTGGCAGCGGGCAAGGATCAACAACTGGCGGAATTTGAAACACAATTGCAGGCCCTCGAAGCCGGCGCCGTCAGCCCCCTGGCCCTCGCCGCCGACTGGAAAGAGCAGACGGAAGATGTCGTGCACTGGCTCAGCCTGCAGGTTTCCCGGACAATCCGCCGGCAGATGACAGAAGGGCATGAAGAAGCCGGGGCAGTGCCGTTGCCGAGGCTGTTTGCCCTGTCGGAGCAATTGCTGGAGGCCCGGCGACTGCTGCAGCGCCGCGCCAATGCCAATCCGCAAAGCCTGCTGGAGAGTCTGCTGATCCCCTGGCCCTCAAAAATTGTCAAGTCAGCCGGAAATAGGCAATAATGGCGCTTCGAAAAGGGGGATGTAAGCCAAGATGAAAGTTGAAAAAACCAATCCGGGCATTCTGACGATTACCATCGACAAGAAGGAAACGCTCTACAAGGCCTATATGCCTTTTGTCGAACATGGTGGCCTGTTTATCCAGACCAAGAAAGAATATCAGTTGGGTGATGAGGTCTTCATGTTGCTGAGTCTGATGGATGATGCTGATAAACTGCCGGTCGCCGGCAAAGTCGTCTGGGTAACTCCCCAGAACGCCCAGGCGAATCGCAAGCCCGGGATCGGAATCCAGTTCAGCGCGCAGGATCGCGGTCAGGCGCGAGCCCGCATCGAGACCCACCTTGCCGGACGCCTGGAGTCCGACGAACCTACCCACACCATGTAATTCATGCTGATTGATTCACACTGTCATCTGGACCGCCTGGATCCGGAGACTTGCGACGGCTCTCTGCCGGCGGTTCTGGATGCGGCCCGGGCACGGGGCATCGGCCATTTTCTGTGCGTCGGGATCAATCTGCAATCCTTTGCCGGCGTACGGGCCATCGCTGAAGCCCATGACGATGTCAGTTGCTCGGTCGGTGTTCACCCGCTGTACGATGAAATAAGCGAGACCTGTGCCGATCGGCTGGTCGAAGCTGCTGTCCATGAAAAGGTGGTCGCCATCGGCGAAACCGGGCTCGATTACTACTACGTCAAGGATCACGGTACCCACCAACAGCAGCAGGAAAGTTTCCGTTTGCATATTCAGGCCGCCCGCAGGGCTGATCTGCCGGTCATCATCCATACGCGCGACGCTCGCCCGGATACCCTGCAAATCATGCAGGAAGAGGGCGCCAGCGAATGCGGCGGGGTGCTGCACTGCTTCACTGAATCCTGGGAGATGGCCAAGCAAGCCATGGATCTGGGGTTCTATATCTCCCTGTCCGGCATTGTAACTTTCCGCAATGCCGATGCGCTGCGCGAGGTGGCCCGCAAGATGCCCGCAGACCGCTTGCTGGTGGAGACCGATTCTCCCTATCTGGCGCCGGTCCCGCACCGGGGCAAGAGCAATCAGCCGGCCTATGTCAGGGATGTGGCCGAGTTCGTCGCAAAACTCAGAGGTGAAACTCTGGAAGACCTGGCTGCCTACACAACGGACAACTTCTGGCGGCTCTTCCCCCGCGCAGTCTCCTGACCGGAAGTCACGGGCCACCGCCCCGGCTTCTGGCACTGGCCCGCACCGGTTATTTTCAGTAGTATAAGCGCCTTCCTCATCAACTGGCCGTAAATTCCGCTCGTTGATCACCAACACTGTGAAGCCTGAGAACACATGTCAAATACTGCCGATAATTCCGCCTTGTCCCCGAATTGGGACGATATTCTGCTGCTCGACGAGCAACTGACCGAAGAAGAGCGGATCATCCGTGATGCCGCCCGTGCTTACGCCCAGGACCGGCTGATGCCGCGCATCCTGGAAGCCAATCGCCATGAAAAATTCGATCGGGAGATCATGAATGAAATGGGCGAGCTCGGCTTGCTGGGCTCAACGATCGACGGCTATGGCTGTGCCGGCACAGGCTATGTGTCCTACGGCCTGGTTGCCCGGGAAGTGGAGCGGGTCGACAGCGGTTACCGATCAGCCCTGTCAGTTCAGTCCAGTCTGGTCATGTATCCCATCCATGCCTACGGTAGCGAAGCGCAAAAAGAGAAATTTCTGCCCAAACTGGCGACCGGCGAGTGGATTGGCTGTTTTGGCCTGACCGAGCCGGATGCCGGCTCGGATCCGGGTGCCATGAAAACCCGCGCCAAGAAGGTGGATGGCGGCTACTCGCTGTCGGGCAGCAAAATGTGGATCACCAATTCGCCGATCGCCGATGTATTTGTGGTCTGGGCCAAGGATGATGACGGTGATATCCGGGGATTTATCCTGGAAAAAGGTATGGAAGGCCTGAGCGCCCCCAAGATTGATGGCAAATTTGCCTTGCGGGCCTCCGAGACCGGCGAAATCGTCATGGATGGTGTCTTCGTACCGGAAGATAACCGCTTTCCCGACATACGCGGCCTGAAAGGGCCCTTCGGCTGCCTGAACCGGGCCCGGTACGGCATTGCCTGGGGTTCCATGGGCGCTGGCGAATTCTGCGGGCATGCCGCGCGGCAATACGGTCTCGACCGGAATCAGTTTGACCGGCCCCTGGCAGCTACCCAGTTGTTTCAGAAGAAACTGGCTGACATGCAGACCGAGATCACCCTTGCCCTGCAGGGCGCGTTGCGGGTGGGCCGTTTGATGGACGAGAACCGTTTCCGGCCGGAGATGATTTCCCTGATCAAGCGTAACTCCTGTGGCAAGGCCCTCGACATAGCCCGTATGGCGCGCGACATGCATGGCGGCAACGGTGTCTGTGACGAGTTCCATGTCATCCGGCATGCCATGAATCTGGAAGCCGTGAATACCTATGAAGGTACCCATGACATACACGCTCTCATCCTGGGACGTATCCAGACCGGTCTGCAAGCTTTCAAATAAGTCCTAACCGGGCGCGACTGTAATATTCGGTGGCGCCCGGAGTCCGTTTCTCGTGTGCCATATGAGGCTTCACCACCAGCCCTGAAGCGACCTCAGCAGGCAATCTGGTAACCCGTAAGCCCTTTCGCTATGCCACCCGGGGCGTTTCCCGGGTTTGGCCGGTTCATCGCCAATATGGCATACGACGGCAACTATCAAACCGCAACAGCCGACTGGCCCTGTACCCGAGGCCGGCCTCCAACCGGCTCACAGTTCGACACAATTGAATGGAACCCCGGGGTTGCTTTTGTGTCTCAAACCCGCAATCTTATAGATTCGCCGGGACCTGCCGAGCGCCGGTGCGGTTCGCGGCAAGAATTCTGAGCCGTAACATTCAGAGCAAATAACACAAGCAGGACATCTGCCATGATATTGAAACAAACAGCGATAGCCGTAATAGCCAGCCTGGCCTTCGGGGCCGGCGTTTTTGCGGCGAGCGATGAAGATATGAAGCTGGACAAGGCGCTGGTCAAGGACCTGCCGCCCGCCAGTTTGAAACTGGCGCCCGAGAAGCAGCACAAACGCGCCAGTCAGTGGGTCGCAGCGCTTCTTAATCGCTATCACTACGAGAGGCCGACCCTGGATAACGATATGTCCCGGGAAATGCTGGCGCAGATGATCAAGCTGTTTGACAATAATCGCAGTTACTTCCTGCAGAAGGACATCGACAATTTCGAGCAGTACAAAAACAGCCTTGACGACGCTGTCGCCAGTGGTCACGTTGATCCGGCTTTCGAAATGTTCCGGGTCTTCGAGCATCGCTGGAGGGAGCGTTACGATTACGCACGCAGCCTGCTGGATGAACCTTTTGATTTCACCGTCGAAGAAGATTATGAGTTTGACCGGCAGGAAGCGGCCTGGGCTGCAGATCGGATCGAACTTGACGAGATTTGGCGCAAGCGGGTCAAAAACGACGCACTGAACCTGGTTCTGGCGGGTAAGGAATGGCCGGAAGTCAGCAAAACCCTTGGCAAGCGCTATGCCCAGGCCAAGCGCCGCATGAGCCAGACCAAAAACGAAGACGTGTTCAGTTATATGATGAATGCCTTCGCCCTCGCTATCGAACCCCACACCAGTTATTTGTCGCCGCGCAGCGCCGAGAATTTCGACATCGACATGAAGCTGTCCCTCGAAGGGATTGGTGCGGTTCTGCAAGCGGACGATGTCTACACCAAAATTGTCAAAGTGGTCGAAAAAGGGCCCGCGGACATGACCGGTGAAGTCCATGAGGAAGACAAGATTATCGGCGTAGGCCAGGGACAAGGGCCCATAGAGGACGTGATTGGCTGGCGCCTCGATGATGTAGTGGATATTGTGCGCGGCAAGTCCGGCAGCACGGTCCGCCTTGAGATTATTCCCAAGGGCGCAGGCGCTGATGGCAAGAGCAAGATAGTGGAGATTGTCCGGGACAGGGTCAAGCTGGAGGAGCAGTCCGCCAAAGCTGAAACCCTGGAAGTGACAACGAACGACCGAACCTATCAGGTTGGCGTGATCGAATTGCCAAAGTTTTATATAGACTTTCAGGCTCGCAATTCCGGTCAGGAAGATTACAAGAGTACGACTACCGACGTGCGGCGCCTGATTGAGGAGCTTCAGAAAGATGGCGTTGACGGCATCGTGCTTGACTTGCGCAACAACGGTGGTGGCGCGCTGGACGAGGCCGCACGCCTGACCGGCCTGTTTTTCGACGAGGGACCCGTAGTCCAGGGCCGGGATTTTCGCGGCAAGGTCCGGGTAATATCCGATCCGGACCCGGAAACATTTTACAGCGGTCCACTGGCAGTTCTGGTCAACAGCAACAGCGCCAGTGCCTCGGAAATTCTGGCAGGTGCCATTCAGGATTACGGCCGCGGTATCATCATCGGCGAACCGACTTTCGGAAAAGGCACCATCCAGGTCATCGATGATCTGAACCGGCTGGAAGGTAACCGGGAGAGCAATTTCGGCAGCCTCAAATTCACCACAGAAAAGTTCTACCGGGTGAGCGGCGACAGTACCCAGAACAAAGGTGTGGTTCCGGACATCAATTATCCGTCCGCGGTGAACAGTGAGGAATACGGGGAAAGCAGTTACGACAATGCTATGGCCTGGGATCAAATACGCCCAACGCAGTACGCGCGGCTGAATCAAATCAACCGTTATTTGCCGGAACTGACGTCAATGCATCAAGCGCGAATTCAGGAGAACTCAGAATTTGGCTACTTGCTGGAAGATATTGAGGAATATCGCCTGGCCGCTGAAGACAAAAGAATTTCCCTGAATCTTGAAACCCGGAAGGCCGAGCGGGCCAAAGACGAGGCCCGACAGCTGGCCAGGGAAAATGCGCGCCGGGCCGACAAGGGCCTCAAGCCGCTCGACGAGCTGGACGAAGATACCGAAACGCTGGATGCCCCCGATATCGGGCGGCTGGAATCCGCGAATATTCTCGCGGACATGATCTGGCTGCAAAGTCATGCCGGTGTTGCGATGAAGGATGAGGAAAAGTTCGGCGTCAAGGACAAGTAAATTATTTGCCAGCAAAAAATGCCGCAGTTTCTGCGGCTTTTTTGTAGTTGATCAAATCAGGCTCCCGGCCCGCCTCAGGTGTACTCACAATAGGCACGAATATTTTTACGGGCGTCTCCACTGCCACCGCTCTGGGATTGTTTGTAAATTATCCCGTACCTGCAAGGTTTCAACAGCAAATTCAGTTCGTGACAAATTTTGACTCGGGGGAGCGCTCATCTCGCCACGAGTATGGGAGCTTATCGTCGCAGACAGGCGAGACGGCATGCCTGACGTACCTTTGGTTGCAGGTATCCTGTGGAGACTTGTACCATTGTCGGAGCCTTCAAAATTGTTGAGGAGAGTTATGACTCGCGCGAAATGGATGCCTTGTTGCTTTCTCTTCATTACCGCTCTTGCAGGC
>JASBTO010000222.1 GCA_030148365.1 Kangiellaceae bacterium | reverse complement strand
GCCTGCGCCGGGTTGACGGCCCAAAGAATGAATCCTGCGTCCGCGAGGATGACAATTACCGGCCGAAAGCCTCAGCCCACCTCGCTGATTTCCCCAAAATAACGACAAGACTCGTTGGCGACAGCCCCTCCCCACTCTGATAAAATGCGCCCCCTCGAATCCGGGGCCGGCCTTTAGCCCATCTGATCTCCGGCCAATGGGCCCGAATCAATCCCACACCAACCAACACCAGCAGCGAAGTTCCTATGTTTAATTTGATCGTCAGCAAGACCGCGAGTATGAAAAATGATGTCCTGTCGGGGCTGACAGTGGCGCTGGCGTTGGTGCCGGAAGCGGTGGCTTTTTCGTTTGTGGCGGGGGTTGAGCCGCTGGTGGGGCTTTACGCGGCCTTTATGGTTGGCTTGATCACCTCCATCTTCGGCGGACGGCCGGGCATGATTTCAGGTGCCACTGGCGCACTCGCCGTGGTGATGGTGGCGCTGGTCGCCGATCACGGCGTGGAATATCTGTTCGCCACCGTGGTCTTGATGGGTATCCTGCAGATGCTGGCGGGCTGGGCCGGGCTCGGCAAATTGATCCGCATGGTGCCCCATCCGGTCATGCTGGGCTTTGTAAACGGCCTCGCCATCGTGATCTTCCTGGCCCAGCTGAGCCAGTTCGGAACGCCGGGCGAAGCCGGTTGGCTGGCGGGAACCTCCTGGGAAGGCAGTGTGATAGACGTCGCCTGGCTGGAAGGCTCGCAGCTTCACATGATGCTGGGCCTGGTGTTCCTGACCATGCTGATCATCTATTTCCTGCCCAAACTGACCAAGGCCATTCCGGCGTCCCTGGCGGCGATTCTGGTGGTCTCTCTGTTGGTGATTGGCCTGAACCTCGATACCAAGGTGGTCGGTGATATCGCCTCCATCGGCGGCGGACTGCCGCAATTCAGCATCCCGAGCGTGCCTTTGAATCTGGAAACCCTCGGCATCATCTTCCCTTACGCACTTATTCTTGCGGCGATTGGTCTGATTGAATCCCTGCTGACCCTGCGCCTGATCGACGAAATCACCGAGACCCGTGGCCGCGGTAACCGGGAGTGTTTCGCCCAGGGCCTCGCCAATACGACCACCGGCTTCTTCGGCGGTATGGGCGGTTGCGCGATGATTGGCCAGAGCATGATTAACGTCAATTCCGGCGGCCGTGGACGTCTCTCGGGTATTACCGCCGCCCTCTGTTTGCTGGCCTTCATCCTGTTTGCCTCTCCGCTGATTGAGCAGATCCCGCTGGCGGCGCTGGTGGGCGTGATGTTTATCGTCGTGATTGGCACCTTTGAATGGTCCAGCTTCCGCATCATGCGCAAAATCCCCCGCGCCGATGCCCTGCTGTTGATCACCGTGTCCATCGTCACCGTACTGACCGATCTGGCGTTTGCCGTGTTCGTGGGCGTGATTCTGGCAGCTCTGGTGTTCGCCTGGCAGAGCGCCAAGCGGGTGCGGGTCCGTCGTACGGAAAAGGATGGCAAGGCTTTTTATACGGTGCGCGGCCCTCTGTTTTTCGGCTCCACTACCCACTTCGCCGAGCAATTCTCGGCCCGCAACGACCTGGATGAAGTCTATATCGACTTCCAGGAATCCCGCGTCGTCGACCATTCCGGCGTGGAAGTCATCGACGCCTTGGCAGAGCGCTACCAGAAGGCAGGGAAGAAACTGCACCTTCTGCACCTCAGTCCCGAGTGTAAGGTCCTGCTCAAAAAAGCCGGTGATCTGGTCGAGATGAATGCGGCGGAAGATCCCCGTTACTTTGTGGCGGATGACGAGCTGGGTTAGGAAATGATGCCAATGTAGCCCGGATGAAATGGAATGGAATCCGGGGGGCTCTTTAGCGATCCCGGATTCCGCAAGGCTGCATCCGGGCTACGGTGGAGTAAATCTGGCCGCAGGCTCCACAAGGGCAACGAACTCACCAGTTCTGATAAGATCCCCCTCCTACATCAATCTACCAGCGAACCTGCCCTTGCAACACTTTGACGTTATCATCATCGGCGCCGGCGCCGCCGGGCTCATGTGCGGGATCGAGGCCGGCAAGCGCGGCCGCAAGACCCTGGTCGTGGATCATGCCAACAAGGTCGGCAAGAAGATCCTGATGTCCGGGGGTGGGCGTTGCAATTTCACCAATATGTTCACCGAGCCGGACAACTTTCTCTCTGCCAACGAACACTTCTGCAAGTCTGCCCTGAGCCGGTTCACCCAGTGGGACTACATCGCCCTGGTGGAAAAACACGGCATTCCCTATCACGAGAAAAAACTCGGCCAGTTGTTTTGTGACGGCAAGGCGAAGGACATCGTCAAGATGTTGCTCAAGGAATGCGAGGACGCCGGCACCGAGGTCCGGACCGAATGTTCAATCCACAAGGTCACGGCAAAAGACGACAAATACCTGCTCGGTACCTCCGACGCCCACCTTTCCTGCGACTCATTGGTCATCGCGACCGGTGGCCTGTCGATCCCGACCATGGGCGCGACCGGGTTTGGCTACGAGGTTGCGCGACAGTTTGGATTGCAGGTGTTTCCCACCCGCGCCGCGCTGGTGCCTTTCACCCTCAATGATCACCAGCTCAAGCAGTTTGAAGGCTTGTCCGGTACTTCCGCTGACGCACGAGTGTCCTGTAACGGCATGAGCTTTCGGGAGAATATTCTGTTTACTCATCGCGGCCTCAGTGGTCCTGCGATCCTGCAGATTTCCTCTTTCTGGAATCCGGGTGACGCCATTACCATCAACCTGTTTCCCGAGCTGGAACTTTTTGAACACCTCAAAGCGATGCAACTGCAGCGCCCCAAGGCGGAGCTGCACACGATTCTGGCCGAGACCCTGACCAAACATCTGTCCCAGCGGCTTTGCGAGCTCTGGGTGAAAGAAAAGAAACTGGCGGACTATTCACATGCCGCATTAAAGGAGATCGCCGACAAGTTCCAGAATTGGCAGCTCAAGCCACCGGCAACGGAAGGCTACCGCACTGCGGAAGTCACTATCGGCGGGATCGATACGGACGAAGTCTCGTCCAAAACCTTCGAAACGAAAAAGGCCCCCGGCCTGTATTTCATCGGTGAAGTCCTGGATGTCACCGGCCATCTCGGTGGCTTCAACTTCCAGTGGGCCTGGGCGTCGGGCCATGCCGCAGGACAGTTCGTCTAGTCTTCGGTCCGCCCGTCCGGCACAAAGGCGACGATACGCAAGGGCCCGCCGCTGCCGCCCTCGATCTTCATGGGCAGGGCGACGACAAAAGCACCCTGCTCCGGCAATTGATCGAGATTGGCGAGATTTTCAAAACCCGGGATATTCCTCTCAAACAAGATCCGGTGCGTCATGAATTTTTTCGACTGACCATAATCAATGCTGGGGGTATCAATACCGACCGCGTGAATGCCCCGCCCCGCGAGATGTCGTGCCGCATCCGGGTGAATGCCGGGGAAATGCAACTTGGCGACGGCATCCGGCCCGCGCTCGTCGGTGCCCATGTACCGGTTCCGGTCCGGATAATATTTTGCGAAGCCGGTATCGAATAACACGATAGCCCCATCCGGGATCGGACCGTAATTTTCTTCCCAGGCGTCGAGATCCTTGACGCTGATCTGGTAGTCCGAATTTTTTTCGGCCGTGGCCGAAACCCGCACCACGATGGCCGGCCCGATCAAATGCTCAAGCGGGATCTGATCGGCAGTTTGCCTGCCTTCGACGAAATGCCGTGGCGCATCGAGGTGAGTCCCACCATGCTCGGCGGTGGTTATTTCGTAAGCGGT
>JASBTO010000220.1 GCA_030148365.1 Kangiellaceae bacterium | reverse complement strand
TCGGGCCTCAGGTTGGGAGTAAGTACTCACAGCTATTACGAGGTGGCGCGGGCCCACGCTATCCAGCCGTCCTATATTGCGGTCGGCCCGGTTTACGCGACCACGAGCAAGGAGATGCCCTGGATCCCCCGGGGCCTCGAGAATCTGGCTTATTGGGCAAACACCCTGATCTATCCGGTTGTCGGGATCGGCGGCATTACCGAAGAGCGGGCGCCGCTGGTGGCAGGCACCGGCGTCAGCGGCGTCGCCCTGATCTCCGCCATCACCCAAGCCAGCGACCCCGAAAAAGCCACGCGGGATCTGCTGGTGGCCGTGACGCCGGAAGGGGAAAAGGCATGAGTGCTGCAACGCCGGATCAGCAAGGCACTGCGGGAGCCGCCCCGGAAGCCGGCGCGCTGACGGAAGCAGAATTCCTGCGCTATAGCCGCCATCTCCAATTGCCCGGCTTTGGCCTCCAAGCCCAGACCGAACTGAAACAGTCCCGGGTCCTGGTAGTCGGCGCCGGCGGACTTGGCGCCCCCGTGCTGCAATATATCGCCGCTGCGGGTGTCGGCCGGATCACGATTGTCGACGGTGATGCTGTAGAACTTTCCAACCTGCAACGTCAGGTATTGTTCGACACGGCACAGATAGGGGACAACAAGGCCCAAGCCGCCGCCGCAAGGATCAGAGGGCTCAATCCTGCCGTCAAAGTCAGCACCAGGCCGGTTTATCTGGATGGAGACAACGCCCGGGACCTGATAGATGAATGCGATCTGGTGATTGATTGTACCGACAATCTGCCCACCCGTTATCTCATCAACGAGTGTTGCGTGCAGCTCCTCAAGCCCTGGATCTTTGCCAGCATCTACCATTTCGCCGGTCAGTTATCTCTGTTTGAAGGCAAGCAAGGCCCCTGCTTTCGTTGCCTGTTTCCCGAAGCTGCGGGAGCGCCGGATTGCAATGAGGCTGGCGTCCTTGGGGTGTTGCCGGGTCTGCTTGGCATGTTCCAGGCCAATGAGGCAATAAAGTACCTGGCCGGGATCGGGGACAGTATCGCTGGCCAGTTATTGACGGTGGATGCTTTGTCCCTGACCTGGAAAAGTTTCACTCTGACAGTCGATCCCGATTGTCCCGATTGCGGCACGCGGCCGAATTTTCCGCCGGAACTTCCGGCAGAAGAACCTGTTTGTATATACGGCCCTGATCCCGAGCGGGCGGGAGGGAGTATGGAACCGGATGGCGAGGAGCCGACACATCAGGAAGAGTATTTTGACGAGGAGGTCGTCAACGAGATCAGTCCGGCGCAATTGAAAAAACTGCTCGCACACCATCCGGAACTGGTGATGATCGATCTGCGGGAACCCGAATTGCACCGGGCTTTCAACCTGGGCGGCGAGAACATCGGCGCCGACGAACTGGCGTCCCGGGTGAATGATCTCGACCCGGATGCCGAGACCCTGCTTTACTGTCAGTTCGGCAAGCGCAGTCTGGGCGCGGCACACTTTTTGTTACAGTCCGGCTTCACCCGGGTTGGCAGTTTGACGGGCGGTGTGGAAGACTATCTGAAAGCCCGTATCAATGGAGGCGATGACTGATGAAAAAACTGATTTTCTCGTTGATGACAATGTTAATGGCACCGCTGGCACTGGCTGGCGGCGCCGAGGATATTTCCGCAAAACAGCTGCAGCAAAAAATGCAGAACCCGGATCCGGTTCTAATCCTGGATGTGCGCAGCGCGGAAGAATATGCCGATGGCCATGTCCCGGATGCGATTAATATTTCGCACACGGAACTGGAGAAGAACCTGGAGCGGATAGAAGAGTGGAAGGACCGCGAGGTGGTGGTTTATTGCCGGAGCGGCCGCCGCGCAGGGATTGCCGCGGAGATCCTCGGCAACAATGGCTTTACCAATATCAAACACCTTGATGGCGACATGCAGGGCTGGCGCAAACAGGGATTACCGGAAGAAAAATAATTGATGACCGACAGGACTGATGCACTGGGGCTGCCCGATGCGGCACTAGCCCTCCCCGATGATTTTATCAAGGTCACACGACTACAGATTGGACTGATCGCGCTGACCCTTCTGACGGCTTCGGTCGTCTTTACCTTTGTGCCCCGGATTGGATTTATTCCCTGGCCGGTGGCTGTCGCCGTAGCCTTGACGCTTTTGGTTTGGCTGTGGATCTGGCCACCGCTGGAACACAAATACACACGCTACTGGCTTGATGATGACGGGCTCTACATACAGAAAGGCGTGCTCTGGCGTCGCCGTACTCTGGTTCCCCGCAACCGTGTCCAGCATACCGATGTGGGGCAGGGTCCCCTGCAACGCCGGTATGGTCTCGGCAAGCTCGTCGTGCACACCGCCGGCACCCGGGATGCGTCAGTAACCCTCTCCGGATTGGCCCACGACCATGCGGTCGAGTTGCGCAATACCCTGATCGACAGAGCCGATGACGATGCCGTCTGACACCGGCGCGCTGGACCCGAAGCCGGTGCTACCAATCGAAGATTCTGACAAACACTCAGAGATTCCCGAACCGACCGGGGATGATCGGTTGGCACCGGAAACCGCTATTGGCGACGAGCAGAGACTGAGCCCCTGGTCACCGCTATTTCTGGTGTTTGGCGCTATCAAAAGTATGTTATTCCCCCTGTTGGTCGCGCTCTTTACTGCCCGGGGTCTCGGCTGGCAGGTCTGGTCGATGCTGTTCGCCATTCCGGTGATCGGCTTTTCGCTGCTGCAATATTGGGTTTACCGTTACCGGCTCACCGATGATCAATTAATTGTTCGGGAAGGTGTGTTGTTCCGGAACGTTCGCAATATTCCTTACCGGCGTATCCAGAACCTGAATCTGGTGCGCAATCCCTTCCACCGGATGCTCGGCGTTGCCAAGGTACAAATTGAATCCGCGTCCGGCGGCAAACCCGAGGCGGTGATCAGCGTGCTGACCTTGGCTCGGGTGCGTGAGTTGGCCGATGTGGTTGAGGGTCTCGGCGAGCCAGGCGCGGTTTCTGACGAGGTTGTTGAAAAGACAGAAAAAACAGCCCGGCCGTCCCTGTTCAGCATGTCCACCGGCGAGGTCGTCAAGTACGGAATCATTTCCAACCGGGGTCTGGTACCGGTCGGTATTCTTTTCGGTCTTCTTGCCCAGACGGAAATTTTTGATCGCCTGGATGGCGACTGGTTTCAGGCACGGGCCGAATCCTTGCAACTCGAACTCGACCCCGCGGTTTTCGGTTGGCAGGAACTTCTGATTTATGGCGTCGGCTTTTTCCTGTTGGCGCTGATTGTCCTCTGGCTACTGTCGATTACCCTGGCGCTGCTCCAGTATTACGGTTTCACGCTGCGGGAGCGCAAGGACAAATTGAGCGCAGAAATGGGTCTGCTGACCCGCTTGTCCGCCACCATTCCCAAACCGAGGATCCAGTTGCTGTCCCTGCGTCAGTCGCCTTTGCACCGAGTGTTCCGGCGGGCCACGGTAACGGTCGAAACCGCCGGCGGCGTCAATGAGGAAAACCAGGGGATTTCCATGAAGCTACTGGCCCCGCTGCTCCCCGTTGATGCCCGCAGGGAGTTTTTGTCCCGAGTCCAACCGGACGTGAACTGGAGCCCACTATTGGCCGAGAGCGACAAGTGGCAAGGGATCGAGCCGCGCGGCTGGAAAAGACTGTTCAAGGCTCAACTCCTGTTCCTGCTGATCGCAACCGCCGGCCTGATGTACGGGTTCGGTTTGCCGGCCCTGATCACTCTCGCTTTACTGCCCCTGATGATCCTGTATTGCCGGAAATACGTCGCCGTCGCCGGCTATCTTCTCAACGAGGAAATTGTCGCTTTCAAAAGCGGCGTGTTGTTTCACCATCAGAGCTTTGTCCGGCTCGCCAAGATCCAGACCATCAAAGTGACCCAGACGCCATTCGACCGCCGTCACGGCATGGCACGCCTGAGCGTCGACACCGCCGGCGCCGCACTTAACAGCCACCGAATCCACGTGATTTACCTCGACAAGGATGTCGCATTGGCATTGCAGGAAGAGCTGATCAGAAAGGTACGGGGCTTGCGGTTTGAGTGGTAGGGTGGCATCGGGTTTTTTCCTCGGCACTTTACGAGCGGGCTTCTTTTTCTCGGGAGGTTGCTCCTTTGGTGGAGCCTTTATTTCTGAAATCTCAGGACTTGTTGCCAGGCGACTGCTGCTGACTTCATGGCCAATCCGGAAAATATGACCC
>JASBTO010000204.1 GCA_030148365.1 Kangiellaceae bacterium | reverse complement strand
GGCGCACCATCTTGCCGATCAGGTCGCGATAGCGCCCATCGTCCGGATGCACGGCCACGGCAGTATCACCAAGCATGGTTTCCGGACGGGTGGTGGCGACCACCAGATGGTCGCTGCCGTCCGCGAGGGGATAACGCAGATGCCACAGGGAGCCGCTTTCTTCCTCGGAGACAACTTCCAGATCAGAGACTGCGGTGTGCAAGGCCGGATCCCAGTTCACGAGGCGTTTGCCCCGATAAATCAGGCCCTCGTCAAACAGGCGGACAAAGACTTCCCGGACCGCGTCGGACAGATCCTCGTCCATGGTGAAGCGTTCACGGGACCAGTCGCAGGAATCGCCGAGCCGGCGCATCTGGCGGGTGATGTTACCGCCGGATTCCGCCTTCCATTGCCAGACCTTGTCGATGAATGCATCGCGACCGAGTTCGTGGCGATCCGTGCCGTCTTTGGCCAGCAACCGCTCGACCACCATCTGGGTGGCGATACCGGCGTGGTCGGTGCCCGGCTGCCACAGGGTATTGTCGCCTTTCATGCGGTGGTAGCGGGTCAGGGCATCCATGATGGTGTGCTGGAAGGCGTGGCCCATGTGCAGACTGCCGGTCACGTTCGGCGGCGGGATCATGATGCAGTAGGAATCGTCTCCGCCCTTGGGCGAGAAACCGTCCTGTTGTTCCCAGAACTCATACCAGCGCTGTTCAATGTTTTGCGGGTCGTAGGCTTTATCCATAGAAATCGGGTCGGCTCAATCAGGCCCGCGCTCTCAAGCTGCGCCGGGCGTATGCGGATTTGCAGGGCGAAACCCTGAATTATAGTGATTACGGCGAATTTGGCCAGAGCCGATTGGGCTTCCGGGACCAGAATTACTGATGATATTTCAGCGGGTAGCCACGTTGCTTGTAAAAACGGAAACGCTCGCGGGCGTTTTCCTTGCCGGCTTCGTCGTCCGGCACCAGCTCATAGAGGCTGCGGAAGTGACTGAAATGTTCCGGTACCCCGGTCTGCAGATTGATAAAGAGATCATGGTGGTGGCCCGGGGGCTTGTCGAAGCCGATCTGGACCGGCGGCGGGCGTTTGGGCCCTTCGCCGACCAGATTGTGAGGCAGGAACTGGTCCAGATCCCGGGTCCACAGTCGCTCGTCAATGGCCTCGGCGGCTTCCTTGTCCGCCGCCTGGATGTAGACTTTCCGGCCGTCACGATAGGCCCGCGCCGCCAGCTCGCAAGCGAGCTCCATGAGCGCGTCATTACCCGCCGAGGCGGCCGGGAAAAATTCTACGTGGGTCATTTGTCCGCCTTGCGCGCCGCCCGATCCATGATGAACTGGGTGAGCAGGGGTACCGGCCGGCCAGTCGCGCCTTTTTGCTTGCCGCTGACCCAGGCGGTGCCGGCGATGTCGAGGTGGGCCCACTGGTACTTGCGGGTGAATTTCGCGAGGAAGCAGGCCGCAGTGATAGTTCCGGCCGCGCGCCCGCCAAGGTTGGTGAAGTCGGCGAAATTGCTCTTCAGACTGTCGTGATACTCCTCCCAGATGGGCAAGCGCCAGATTCGATCACCGGTTTGCTCGCCGGCATTTTCAAGTTCGTGGGCGAGGGGATTATGATTGCTCATCAAGCCGGTGGCCTCGTGACCGAGGGCAATAATCACCGCGCCGGTCAGGGTCGCCACATCAATCACGACATCCGGATCATAGCGCTCGACAAAGGTCAGGGCGTCACACAGGACCAGCCGGCCTTCGGCGTCGGTGTTGAGAATTTCAATGGTCTGGCCGGACAGGGAGGTGACCACGTCCCCGGGCCGTGTCGCGCGGCCGCTCGGCATGTTTTCCGCCGCCGCGATGACTACCACCAGATTGATCGGCAGACCCAGTTCGCAGACGGAGACAAAGGTCCCGAATACGGAAGCCGCGCCGCCCATGTCGAATTTCATCTCGTCCATACCGGCGCCGGGCTTCAGGGAGATACCGCCGGTATCAAAGGTAATGCCCTTGCCGACCAGCACGACGGGCTTGTCGCCATTGGGGGCGCCCTTGTAGTGCAGGGTGATCAGCTTGCCGGGCTGCTCGGAGCCCTTGCTGACGGAGACGAAGGCGCCGGCGCCCATGCTTTCCAGTTCGCTTTCGTCGAGCACCCGGCAGCTGACCTTGTCGTACTGCTTGACCAGTTTTTTGGCTTCGATGGCGAGGTAGGTCGGGTTGCAGATATTGCCGGGCAGGTTGGCCAGATCCCGGGCCTTGTTGCGACCGACGGCGATGGCCTGGCCCTGCTCGATGGCCTGCTCGCCAACGACCAGATCCTTGCGGGTCGAGACATTGAAGGTGATGCGGCGCAAGGGCTTGCGGGTGCTGTCCTTCTTGCTCTTGAGTTCGTCGAAGGTATAAAGCGCCTGCTCGGTCTGCTCGACGGAGGAGCGGATCTTCCAGGCCAGATCCCGGCCCTTGACGTTCAGCTCGGCGAGACAGGAGATGGCTTCGGTGGAGCCGGTGTCATGAAGCTTGCGGACGGCGGCGGCCAGCAACTTGGCATAGCGGGCGTCGGTGAGTTCCCGCTCCTTGCCGCAGCCGACCAGCAACACCCGCTCGCAGGCGGCATTGGGGACATTGTGCAGCAACAGCATCTGGCCATGCTTGCCTTCCATGTCCCCGCGCTTGACGATATTGCTCAGATAGCCGTCGGTAATGGCGTCGATTTTCTCGGCGGACGGTGACAACTTGCGGGTTTCATAAACACCCACCACCAGGGCGGCAGTGCGTTGCTTTTCGATACTACCGCTTTTGACCAGAAACTCCATACAGACTCCTGCGATTTTGCATTGATTCGTTTATAATCCGGCAACCCCCTGAATTGGCGACTGAAATACAAACAGGGTGCGCCTGGCCAGGCGCATAGTTTATACGAATCAACGGGTATTGCCATAATCCCGCGGGAACAGGGCCCTGAATTGATCTTATCCGGATACTTGAAGAAAGAAACGGTCCGCTCGACGGTCGCCGTGTTTGGCGTGCTGTTTCTCATTTTTATCAGCCAGCGGGTCATCCATTATCTTGGCGATGCCGTTTCCGGCCGCATCAGCGGCGCCATGGTCTTCCAGTTGCTTGGCCTCTATTCGCCGGTGCTCACCGGCTTTCTCCTGCCCTTGACCTTCTTTCTCGGTTGTCTGCTGGCCCTCGGGCGCCTGTATACGGACAACGAAATCACCGTGATGCGGGCCGCGGGCGTCTCCGAGGCCCAGTTAATCCGTATGCTGATGCCCGTCGCCCTGACCCTGGCCATTCTGTGTGGCTTGTTGACCCTGTGGCTGACCCCGCTGGCGGGTGAGTCGGCGTCCCGGCTCATCGACAAGTTTGAAGCCAGCGCCGAAGTCAGTGCATTGACGCCGGGCCAATTCCAGCGTCTCGGCTCGGAAAACCGGGTCGCCTATGTCGAAGAAGGGGAGCCGGGGCAGGGCCTCGGCCGGGTGTTCTTTGCCGAGGTACCGGTCAATCCGGAAGACGATATCCGTATTGTGGCGGCGAGTTCCGGCCGCAACTGGCATGACAGAGAAAAGGATGTGCGTTATCTGCGTCTCGGTGAGGGCCATGCCTACCGCATTCCCCAGGCCGGCAGCGAGTGGACCGTGACCCAATATGAGCGCTATTTCATGCGTATCGGCCAGCGCCAGGTGGTGGCCGGTGAGCGCAAGATTTCCGCCACGCCGACCGCCGAATTACTGGCTAATCCGATCCCCGCC
>JASBTO010000194.1 GCA_030148365.1 Kangiellaceae bacterium | reverse complement strand
GTCAGGTGACAGTTGGGATTATCTGGCGATAGGCCCTTTTACCACCGACGAACAGGACCAGAAAATGGATGACGCCGCCAAGGCGAAAGGCCTGACCACCGGCATGGCCGCGAGTCTGGAATTTCGCACCATGATGGCTTCCCATACCGACACCATGGCCGGCGGTCCTTTCACCATTTACGAGTTGATGAAAAAGGCCAACGAGTAGACCACAGGCCAGTGCTCCCGTAACGCGTTACACCAGCTCGTTTGGTAACTGTTGGCCAGGGCCAGCGCGGCATCGGCTACATCGGGCGCAAATAACCCCGGTCCTCCAGCTCCTGAAGCAGGAGCTGTTGCAGGACCAGTTCCTTCGGGCTGTCCGGGTGCGCCAGTTGCAGGCGTTCCAGCCAGGGTTTTGCCTGCTCCTCGTCCACATCGTGGGTAATTGCCCGGAACAGCATTCTGAGCAAATCCAGCGGGTGTTCTGTTCGGGCCTTGAGGTCCCGGAGGCTGTCAGCCAGGGCAACTTCCTCGTCGGTAAGGGCGGTGCCGAAGGGAAATCTCGGCAGGACACCCTTGTCGCGCCACTCGGTGATATTGTTTCGGAGCCGCTCTGGCGTATTGTTCCGGAAAACCTGGGGCAGCTGAAAGTCGGCACGTAATTTCCCCGCCGCCTTGCGACTTTCAAGCAGGGCATCCTGAAACCGGGAGTCGGCGATCCCGAGCAGGGCTATACTCACTTCTTCGTCAGATTTTCCGCGCAGATCGGCAACGCCGTATTCCGTGACCACGATATCCTTCAGGTGCCGGGGAATGGTGGCGTGGCCGTAGGAGTCGACGATGTTCGAGCGCAGGGATTTGCCCGCGCCAAAAGTGCTGCGCAGACAGATTATCGAGCGGGCGCCTTCCAGCTCATGGGCCTGGGCGACAAAATCGTATTGGCCGCCAACGCCGCTGATCACCTGGTCATTTTCAAGGCCGTCAGAGATGACCGCGCCGCCCAGGGTCACCATCATGGCGCTGTTGATGAAGCGGGCGTGCAGCCTCTGCAATCTGCGCAACTCGGGAGCGTCGAGACGATTGATCTGGCGGACGCCGTCCATGACGATTTGCTCGCATTCTTGTCGGGTCATGCTTCGCAAGGTCTGATAAAAATCATTGGGTCCGAGGAAGAAGCCGCCGTGCATAACATAGCCGTGGCGAAGTCTGTCGCCGAGCGCACCGGACTCAAGGGCTGTGCGGGTTTCCGGGTCGTCCAGATCCGGGCTGAGCCGCTGGTCCCCGATCCGCAAGCTGCCATCCTGTAATTGCACGTCCGCCCGCAATACACCCCACCGGGTCAGAAACTCCAGATCCCCGGGTGACAGATACCTGCCTATCACCCCGGCATCCCGCAGCGCGGGCAGGGTCTGGTGATCCACGCAGGTGGATAGTTGCCCGCGATTGAGTAGTCGTTGCAGGGTGGTATCGTCGAACACCTGACGCTTGAGAATGCCGGCTTTGAGAAGATGCAGAAATCCGTTCACAAACATTTCGCTGCTGCCAAACAGGCCCTCATCGAAGCGGTCCAGTCCACCAATCCGGTTCGCCAGTTCCTCGTCAACGCCGAGATCATGGGCAATGTGCCGGTAGGCGGCATTGTCCGTGTGCCGCACAAGGCAAGCCTGGACGATGGCGTCTCCCAATGAACCAATGCCTATCTGGAGGGTGCCGCCGTCGCGGATCAGGCTACTGACGTGAAAACCGATTGCGGCGAAGATGGCGGAGACTGGTGGATTCGGCGGTGCAAACAGGGTGGTGTTGTATTTTGGATTGCGAAGCAGGGCATCGAAAGTCGATGGCTCGACCATGGCCTTGCGAAACATGAACGGCAGCTCGTCGTGAACCTGGGCGATGGTGAACACGGCTTCCCCGGAGGCCCGTTTGGCCGCCAGCATCGGCAGCAGGTCGAGAGTGACATCCGTATTGGATGACAGGCTCAGCATGTTCTTGCCGTCGACGGTTTTTTCGCTGACCAATTGCACGAGTACATTGACGCCCCGATCAATGGCGTCCCGGGCGACGAAACTGTAGTTGGTGGAAATGTAATGCCGCTGCGCGTGGGGTACGCGCTTCATGCTGCCGGCCCGGAAATAGAATTCGTGGATCCGGATATTGTCCGGCACGCGATCTTCCCGTTCGGCCCGGATATAGTCCGGCTCCTCGTAGGTACCGAATTGGCGCTCGAAAAAAGGTTCCAGAAGTCGCGCCTCGAAATCACTTTTTGCCTTGGGGCGCTCCAGCGAAAGAGCGGTAATAATAGTCAGGGAAATGGACGGATCCTGCTCGGCGCGTCGGTAAAAGGCATTGACCAACGGGATTGGTTTGCCGATGCCGAGAGGAGCTGCCAGTACCACGTCGGGGCCGACAGCAGCGAGCGCGGCGTCGACGCAGGCTTCTGCCTGGTCAAGTTCCCGGGGCGTGCGGGTCATTCCGGAATTTTTATTGTGAGGCAAATCTGTTGGCATCCATGGCAATCGGGTTGTCTCCGATTATGGGCAATTGACGCCTTTTGTGCCAGACAACCGCGACCTTAATCCATCAGGCGGGCAGGGGGATTCGATCGGTCTCGCCGGGTACCGGCGGAAAGCGATCATTGGCCCAGTCGTCCTTTGCCTGCTGGATCCGCTTTTCCCGGCTGGATACGAAGTTCCACCAGATATAGCGGTACTGGAAGGGTGCGCCGCCGAGCAACATCATATGACAATCGGTGAGCGCGTGGATTTCACAGGGGTCGTCGGGCTCGATGACGATCAGGGAACCTTCCCTGAATTTGACGCCACGCACCACGCCGGTGCCCTCAACCAGATAGAAGGCTCGCTCTTCATAGGAGTCGGGCATGCGCAGATCATGACCGGCGACCAGCCGGACATCCGCGTAGAACAATTCACCGAAAGTGGCGACCGGGGACTCTGCGCCAAAGGCCTTGCCCGCGATCAGTTTGATAAGGGCGCCGTCGCGGGTAACGACGGGCAGATGTTCGCCCTGATAGTGAGTAAATTCCGGCGCCATTTCTTCCTGATCTACCGGCAGGGCCACCCAGGACTGGATACCATGAAGTTCATGGGAGACGTTGCGCACCGTGTCGGGAGTGCGTTCAGAGTGAACGATGCCACTACCGGCCGTCATCCAGTTGACGTCGCCCGGACGGATGATTTGGGAGGTGCCGAGGCTGTCGCAGTGCTTGAGTTCGCCAGCAAACAGATAGGTGACGGTCGCCAGGTTGATATGGGGGTGGGGCCGGACGTCGACGCCTTGTCCCGGCTCGAAGTCCACCGGGCCCATATGGTCGAAGAAGACAAACGGGCCGACCATGGGCTGGTCGGTGTCCGGTAATACCCGGCGCACGTTAAAACCGCCCATGTCCCGGGTTCTTGCCTTGATCAGTTTCAAGGACCAAGTACTCATGACGACAGCTCCTTGTCTGGCGGGGGGCCAGCACCTGTGTTTACTTCGTAATACCTTTCCGGGTATCGCGCCGCCTAACGCCTGGCGATAGCTCCCTTGTCGACCCCCTCGAAGGCCCGCACCGTAATGTGGGAGTCGGGACGCTCCATTTTGAGGCTGTCGGCAATGTGTTCGGCAATCAGTTCCACCGTCGAGTCAGTGTCCAGAAGATCGCAGTTTTTTGCCGGCAGGGTAAGGGAAAAATTACCTTGCTCGGCCTGGTAAGAGAATTTGAGGTACCGGGTACCCTCGAGTTCAAATTCTTCCGCCAAATCTTCACGGGTACCCAGATAGATATCCCGCCAGCGATCGGACCAGAGGGACTCGAGGACCTCACTGCGATCACCGTTTTCCCAGATCTGTATCCGTGAGCGGTGTCCGTGGGCAATACGCTGACAATCCCCGAGATGCTTTTTGAGGCCATGGGCGTAGTGGTAATAGGCCTCGGTGATGTGCTCGGGAGTCAGTTTCAGCACCAGTTCCGAAACATTGTCAGGCAGGGTTTCGCGGCAGACTTCCCGCAACAAGGCCTCCAGGGCCTGCAGCGTGACCGCATCCGCTTCAAGCAGCACCACCGCTTCGGCGGGAGACTCATGCCGGTAACGGCGGCCATGGCTGTCGGTCGCCTCGATAATCTTCTGGTTACCGTTATTGCTGACCCGGAGGTCGGCATACCCTGCGGGCACGACAAACTTGTGGTCGACGCAGTTGTCGATGGTTCGCTTGATTTGTTTTTTGACATGGGCGAAATCAAAGACCATGCCCTGATCGTCGAGTTCGCCTTCCAGGATCACGTCCACGATCCAGCTTTCACCGATCACCCCCCGGTCGGGATGAAAGTAGGCAAAATCAATAACAGTTATCTGGTCAACAAAGAGAGCTGGCATAGGTGAGAGCGTTTCGGAATTCTGGAAAAGAAGCGGCCAGTATAGCATGATTGTTTTTTTCGAAAGGGCGTGGAAAAGGCCTTTCATGACAAGATTTCCACACGACTATCAGAGCTTTCACATCCGCGTCTCCGGCACCGGAGACGGGCCGAAGATCAGGGCGCTCATCGAGCCCATTCTGGTCGAATACGGGCTGCCGCCTGACCCGCAGGGTACGGATTCGGATCTGGCCCGGTTAGCGCATTATTACGAGGGTGCTGCCGGCCTGATGTTGTTGGTCGAAGATGCGCAGGGCGATCTCGTGGGTAGCGGCGGTATCACCCGGATTGATGAAACGACCTGCGAGCTCCGCAAAATGTACCTGGCTGCGCGAGCCCGCGGCTGCGGCCTGGGGCAGCATCTCT
>JASBTO010000026.1 GCA_030148365.1 Kangiellaceae bacterium | reverse complement strand
GAATATATCGCCGGTATGATCCTGCTGGGCGTCGCGCCCTGCACGGCGATGGTATTCGTCTGGAGCCAGCTGACCAAAGGCGACGCCAACTATACGCTGGTCCAGGTCTCCATCAATGACGTGATCATGGTATTTGCTTTCGCGCCCATCGCGGCTTTCCTGCTGGGTATCAGCGATATCGAAGTACCCTGGCAGACCCTGCTGATTTCCGTGGGACTCTACGTCCTGCTGCCATTGATCGCCGGCGCATTGACACGCAGAAAGCTGGACAGGAAAGACGATCACGCCGCCCTGGAAAGCTTTATCAACAGATTGAAACCCTGGTCCATGATTGGCCTGCTGGCCACGGTAGTTCTGCTGTTTGGCTTCCAGGCGGAAACCATTCTTGACCACCCTCAGGTGATCCTGCTGATTGCCATCCCCCTGCTGCTGCAAACCTATGGCATCTTCGCCATCGCTTACGGCGCGGCCAAGGCGCTGAAACTCCCCCATAAAATTGCCGCTCCCGCCTGTATGATCGGTACCTCAAACTTTTTCGAACTCGCGGTCGCGGTCGCCATCTCCCTGTTCGGCCTGCACTCGGGTGCGGCACTGGCGACCGTTGTCGGCGTATTGGTGGAAGTTCCGGTGATGCTGTCACTGGTGGCTTTCGCCAACCGGACGCGGCACTGGTTTCCGCAGGATGACAACCGGCTTTCGACTACCCGGAACAAGGAAATCCAAAAGCCGGTCTGTCCCGACAACACCCCAGCTATCCGGAGCGTCAGGGCCGGAAAGTAACTTCTTTGCCTGGCTCCGCTGCCAGATATCATTTTCCCGGATCTTCGCCGGCAACTCTGCGTGTCGCTCCGACTGCACCGGTTCTGGAACCAGGGTGTCGCCCCGCTCTATACTGCCTACCCGGAACGGACTTGATTGAGACGCACTATGTACACCATCGGTCAACTCGCCAAAGCGGCGGGAGTGAATGTCGAAACCATTCGTTACTACGAACGGCAGCAACTCATATTGCAGCCGGACAAGCCATCCGAGGGATACAGACGCTATCCGGAAGACATGTTGTTCCGGATTCTTTTTATCAAACGCGCTCAGCATCTAGGTTTCACTTTGGCAGAAATTGCAACCCTGATAAATCTGGGTGAAGGCCACTGCAACGATGTCCAGAACCTGGCGGAGAAAAAGTTAAGCGCTATTCATCAGAAAATAACGGATCTTCAAAGCCTGGAGAAGAGCCTCAATACGCTGGTCCGTCAATGCCGGAGCAACCCGGACGATGCTCGCTGTCCTGTCATCGAAGCTCTCGTACCGGAAAAGAATCACTCCCCTTGACTCCGTACCATGGTACGTCCCTTAGAATGGCTTTATGACAAGCGAAAACCCCATCTACCCCGGCAGGCCGGGATTGTCCATGACAGGCGGTCTGATGGCGGCTCTGGGGGCAGCCGTGTGCTGTGCCGGGCCCCTGATATTGTTGCTGCTCGGTATCAGCGGAGCCTGGATCAGCCATTTGACCGTGGTCGAACCTGCTCGACCATTCCTCATAACCATTGCCCTCATCCTGTTCCTGAAGGCGGGCTGGAGTCTGTACCGTCCCAAAGCCCGGTGCGAGGCAGGCAATAGCTGCTCACTGCCGTCCAGACGCAGACTTTATCAAATAATTTTCTGGCTACTTGCTGCAGTGGCAAGTTTGTTGATAACCAGCCCCTGGCTTCTGGTCTGGTTCTATTAGGAGAAAGTTATGAAAACAATTCTGTATGCCGGCCTCTTGCTTTGCGGCCTTGCCCAGAATGTTTCGGCTGAAATTCGCACGGTGACTCTTCTCGTCCCTGGAATGAGCTGTCCGACCTGTCCGATTACTATTCGCAAAGCGCTTAAGCAGATAGACGGAGTCAACCACATCCAGATCGACTACGACAGCAAGACAGCCACAGTCACTTTTGATGATGAAATCACCGCCCAAGATCAGCTTACGGCGGCGACTAACCATGCCGGCTATCCATCGGAAATAACGTCCAGGACACAACAGGAATGAAGGAGCCGACTCTCGAATCTCAGGTCACGTGTCCCGAGTGCGGATACAGGAAATCGGAAATGATGCCCACCGATGCCTGTCAGTGGTTCTACGAATGCGGAAATTGCACGACGCTACTGCGGCCCTTGCCTGGTGATTGCTGTGTTTTCTGCTCTTATGGCTCGGTGAACTGTCCGCCGATCCAGGAAGGATTGGCCTGTTGTGAGGATTAGCATAGTTTATCTGTAAGGAAGGTTAGCCATGAAGGATGACAAACGCTCTTTTGTTGAGCCCGGCAGTATTGAACCTCCCGGTCCGGTTGGCAGACTGGTCAGGTTGGTTCTCGGACTAATTTGCCTGGATCTGGTCAGACAAATCATCGATGACATACCGGGCATGATTGAACGGGGCTGGCCGGTAAACCCGGTAAGCATTTGCACGATTTTTCTCGGCTTTTATCTTCTCAAACCTGTCACCAACATCGGCTTCACCGTCAACCTGAAGTACCTCCCTCAACTGCTTGTAGGGGCGGTATCAGTGGCGGCACTCGTCATCGGGTGGCTTGTTGAGGGCGTACTCTTCGGCCAGATGTTCACGGCATCCCTGATGCTCTGGATGACCTACGTCTTTGGCCATCTGGGTATTTCCTTTGTTTTGGCTGCGCTCCTGAAAACTCCGGGCTGCGAGATGCGCAGCATCCCCCACTTATGGTCAAAACTTTCGGGAAGAAAGAGCCCGGAACACCACTGCCCGGGGCCCCTGACGCCACTGGATAACTGGGAACGGAGAAAGTTCAGCAAGAGAACCACCTGACTATCCGGGTCTTTTGCCTCATTTCGGTCCGGCAACCAGCCCCGACATTGCTGCCGTGGCTTACCTGAATTTTGGCGTCCCTTTCTCTTCGAATGAGCGGTGAGACAATCGCTGCTTCTCTCTCGCACTGTTCGAAGCGCCGCGAACGGGAGGGCGTCTCGCCCGACCTGATGATCGAACCGGTTCGACTCCCCGATTCATATTCCCGTAAACAAAAAAGCCCCGACATTGCTGTCGAGGCTTTCCTGAACTATTGGCGTCCCGCCCGACCTGATGATCGAACCGGTTCGACGCCCCGGCTCATGTTCCCGGAAACAAAAAACCCCCGACATTGCTGTCAGGGGTTTTCAGTAGTATTGGCGTCCCGTAGGGGGTGAGCGGCGAGGCTTTCACGAAGCACTGCTTCGTGCGCCGCGAACGGGAGGGCGTCTCGCCCGACCTGATGATCGAACCGGTTCGACGCCCCGGCTCATGTTCCCGGAAACAAAAAA
>JASBTO010000228.1 GCA_030148365.1 Kangiellaceae bacterium | reverse complement strand
AGCCCGTCTGACCCGGGAATTGGCGCCGTCGCAGCCCAGCAGGATTTTATACTCATGGGTGCTGGAAATACCGGTCAGCAGATTCTCGACGGTGATGGTTTGCCGGTCGAAATCAATACTGGCGAGAGGATGGCGAAAATGAAATCGCACCTTGCCCGTAGCTTCTGCGGCATCCCGCAACAGGCTGACGAGTCCGGCCCGGGATACGGAATAAATGACTTCTTCGGGGCGCTGTCCGTAAGGCTGGAATTGCAGATCGCCGGCCTTGTCATGAAGCATGCGACCGCGCATCGGGATGAGCAGCTTTTCGACATCGTCCATGACCCCTGCCTGTTGCAGGGGATGGATGCCCCGGTTGGCCAGCGCCAGATTGATGGAGCGTCCGGCGGCGATTGATTCCTTGCGGATATCAGGCAGTTGCTCGTACACGTCGACCTGGTAGCCACGACGGGCCAGCATCAGGGCGCACAGAGAGCCGACCAGGCCGGCACCGACGAGAGTGATATCGGGTTTAGTCATTGTCCAGGCTCGCTTTCAGAATTTGCACAAAGTCGAAGCACTCGGTGTAGCGGTTGTACAGGGGTACGGGCGCCACGCGGATCACATTGGGCTCACGCCAGTCACAGGTGACACCGGCTTTTTCGATGCGATCGAATACCTGTTTGCCGGAGAGCCCGTCCAGTTTCACGGTCAGGGACAATTGCGCGCCCGACGCCTCGGGTTCCGCGGGCGTGATGATATGGATCTGGTCGCCGAGTTCCGCTTCCAGCAGCTGTCGGAGATAGCCGGTCATTTTCAGGGATTTCTCGCGCAAGGCCTCGACGCCGCCGGCCTGGGCGATGGTGTCGAGAGAGCCGCGAATTGCCGCCAGCGACAGGATAGGCGGGTTGGAGACCTGCCAGGCTTCGGCACTTTCCATCGGTACAAAGTGATTCTCCATTTTGAACCGGGTGCGTTTGTCATGCCCCCACCAGCCGGCAAAGCGGGGCAGGTCCTTGTCCTGATGGTGTCTTTCATGGACGAAGCAACCGGCGACCGAACCTGGCCCTGAATTGAGGTACTTGTAACTGCACCAGGCGGCAAAATCGACGTCCCAGTCGTGCAGTTGCATCGGGATATTGCCGGCGGCGTGGGCCAGATCGAAACCGACCTTGCAGCCCTTGCGGTGCCCCGCCTCGGTGATCGCTTTCATGTCCAGTACCTGGCCCGTGTAGTACTGGACTCCCGGCAGCATGATCAGGGCAATCTGATCGCCTTCCCGTTCAATCAGGTCCAGCAGATCTTCGGTACGGAAGGTTTCCTCGCCGTCGCGGGGTTTCGCCAGCAGCATGGCGTCTTCCGGGTCAAAGCCGTGAAAACGGACCTGGGACTCCACCGCATAGTGGTCCGAAGGAAAGGCGTGATCCTCGATCAGGATTTTGTAGCGGGATTTGGTCGGTCGGTAAAAGCTCACCATCATGAAATGCAAATTGGCGGTCAGGGAGTTCATCGCCACCACTTCAGTGTTTCGTGCGCCGACCAGTTGCGCGGAATTTTCTGTCAGGAATTCATGGTAGGGCATCCACGGAAAATCCGCGTCGAAGTGCCCCTTGACGCCGAGCCGTTGCCACTTGTCGAGTTCCTCTTTCAGATAACGCTCGGCCCGTTTCGGTTGCAGGCCAAGGGAGTTGCCGCAGAAATAGATCTCCTCGCGACCGTCGGGCAGGCGCGGGATATAGAACTCATTGCGCAGTTCCCGCAATGGGTCCTGTGCATCCAGCTGCTCGGCAGCGGTGCGTTGATTGGTGGCTGTCATAAAGGCTCCAGAGGATAAAGCAGCGGCCGGCACGGGGCCGCATCGGAAACAAAGGCTGGTATCTGCAAGTTGAGAAGATAGAGTCCATCATTGATGGCCGGATCCACATAAATCATTTCGGTGACGGTACGCTCAAGGCGGCTGTCGGGAGCTGACTTGCGGCTGCCCGGGGCAATGCGCCAGAACAGTCGGTGATTGCTCAGGTGTCCGTCGTCGTACATCTTGTCGATGGAGGGAAAGTCCACCAGCAGATGGGTAATTGATGAGTCGGCCAGCCAGCGGGCCGCGTCGTTGGTAAAAAAGGGCGGCTGATGGCTATCGCCATATTCGGCGGTGAGCTTGTCGGGGGTATTCGGCAGCGTTCGGATGACGAGCGAGTCCAGGTGCCGGTACTCCTCTTCTGATATTTGTGCTTGAAGCTGATCGAGGGTAATGACCGCATCGTCCGGTTCCAGTCCGGCCAGGTAGCCATCCGGGCCCCGATAACCGGTAACGGGATCAACCGTGATCAGTTTTGCCGGCGCGAGGCCCGCAGCGAGATTGGCGCCGATAGCCTCCGGGGTGTCGAGAATGTGACCGGCGGACTCGGTGTGGGTGCCGTTGCAATGGGGCACCAATTGCAGCTGCTCGACATTGCAACTGCCACCCCGGCAGGTATCGCCGACAAAGCTGCCGGCGACCAGGACATTGGCGGTGGCGGGGCTGGCGCCAAAATGATTCGGTTGTGGTCCGTCGAACTGCAGAGGGATCGCCAGGCTCACAGGCCGCGTCAGATCAATCCGGTAGTTCGTGCCGGCAATTTCGCAGGTCATTCTCATGACAGGAAACTGCTCCGATCCAAAGCCAGCCACTCCAGGGCGGTGCCGGACAACAGACGCTCGGTAGTGCCGGTATCGTAGTTCATGGACTCGATAAGCTTGCCCGGCTCCAGTTCGCCGAGGGGGAAGGGGTAATCGGTCCCGAGGGCAAGGCGTGAGGGTCCCATGAGATCCATCAGGTAGTTCAGCATCAGGGGATCGTGCACCAGGGTATCGAGATAGATTTTGTCGAGATAACTGCGCGGGTCGACCTTGTTGTCCACCGCGCAGAGATCCGGGCGCACATCGAAGCCGTGCTGGATCCGGCCGATGGTGGCCGGGAAACTGCCGCCACCGTGGGCAAAGGCAATGCGCAATTTCGGCAGCCTTTCAAGCACGCCGCCAAAGATCAGCGAGCAGATGGCAAGAGAGGATTCTGCCGGCATGCCGACCAGCCAGGGCAGCCAGTACTTGCTCATCTTTTCCTTGCCGACCATATCCCAGGGATGCACGAAAATGGCCGCGCCAAGCTCTTCGGCGGCGGCGAAGATATCAAAGAGTTCTTCCCGATCCAGGTTCCAGTCGTTGACGTGAGAACCGATCTGGATCCCCGCGAGGCCCAGATCTTTGACGCATCGCTCGAGTTCGCCAATGGCCAGTTTCGGGGATTGCATCGGCAGGGTGCCAAGGCCGATAAAGCGCTGCGGGAAGGCTGCAACCACGTCGGCGATGTGGTCGTTGAGAATTTTCGACAGATCGAGGGTGTCTTCGGGTTTTGCCCAGTAGTTGAACATCACCGGCACCGTCGAGAGGACCTGGACGTGGACGCCATGCTGATCGCATTCCTGCATGCGCACGTCGGGATCCCAGGTATTGGATTCGACTTCGCGGAAAAACTTGCCATCGACCATCATGCGGGCGCAGTTGCATTTATGATGATCGAGGCTGACAAAACCCCCGTAGCCGTAACGCTCCCGAAGATCGGGCCAGGATTCGGGCAGGATATGGGTATGGATATCGATTTTCAGCATCAGACCTCCAGCTTGTTACTGGCGGGCATGACGGTCCCGCATTCATCACAGGTGCGACTTTGCTCGTTGGCGAAGAACTCGTCAAACACCGACAGGAAATCGGTCTCGATGTTCTTCAGGGGAAAATATTGTTCATAGAGCTTGTGGTTGCAGTTCTCGCAAAACCACATCAGCCCGTCCTGTTCGCCCGGCAGACGTTTGCGCTCGACCACGAGGCCAATGGAGTCGGCAAACCGGATCGGTGAGTGGGGAATTTTCGGCGGCAGCAGGAAGATCTCGCCGGCCTTGATCGGATAGTCAACGGGTTTGCCGTCTTGCATGGTCTTTAGCAGCATCTCGCCTTCGAGCTGATAGAAAAACTCCGGGCCCTCGTCATAATGATAGTCACGGCGGGCATTGGGGCCACCCACGACCATGACGATGAAATCATCCTGCTCGAAAACCTGCTTGTTGCAGACCGGCGGTTGCAGCAAATGGCGGTGCTCGTCGATCCACTTGCTGAAATTGAAGGGCGGGCTGATCTGGGTCATGTGTTCTCCTTTGTTGCTGCGCTCTGCGGGCTTGCAAGGACCGGCAATTGTATCAGTCGATGGTGGCGATGCATTTCAGCTCGATCGCAATCGGCGTCGGCAGGGACGAGATTTCCACCGTCGTGCGACAGGGGCGATTGGACGCAAAGTACTCGGCATAGAGTTTGTTATAGGCCGCGAAATCGTCTTTCATGTTGGTCAGAAATACCGTCACGTCCACCAGTTGTTCCCAGCTCGATCCGGCCTCCTCAAGGATCAGACGAACATTGTCGAATACGCTACGGCACTGGGTTTCGATGCAATAGTCGCTGATGTCGCCCCTGCCGTCGAGGGTGACGCCGGGGATGGCCTTGGTACCACGCTGACGCGGGCCGACGCCCGACAGAAACAGCAAATTACCGACCCGGCGTGCATGGGGATAAGCCCCTACGGGTTCGGGCGCTTTGCTGGATTCAAAGGCTTGGGAGTCTTCGCTCATTGGTTTTTTCCTTTCCGTTAAAACGGTTAATAACTGACAAGAATACGCTCTGTATGGGTACAGGCAAGCAGGGCCGATCAGAGAGACCGGCCCGGGATGGATCAATTCAGTCCAGAACCCATTTGCAGCCGAGATGGCTGGCAAAGATGGCACTGGAGGATTTGCCGATAAAAGGTCGCTGCATGGGCTAGTACTTTATACAGACATTCTTGGGTTCAGTAAAAAATCGCAGGGCTTCCAGTCCGCCTTCCCGTCCGACACCGGAACTTTTCACGCCACCAAATGGTGTGCGCAGATCCCGGAGCAGCCAGCAGTTGACCCAGACAATGCCGGCGTCAATCTGACGGGCGACATTGTGGCAGCGCTTGATATCCCTGCTCCATACCGAGGCCGCCAGACCATAGCGGGTACCGTTGGCGAGGTTAACGGCTTCGCCGTCACTGTCAAAGGGCTGCAGGGTCGCCACCGGTCCGAAGATTTCTTCCTGATTGGTGCGGCACTGGTTATCCAGTCCCTCAATCAATGTTGGCTCGACAAAGTAGCCCTCGGCACAGCGACCCTCCAGAGTACGGCGCTGCCCGCCGGTGGCGATGGTGCCACCTTCATCCCGGGCCAGCTCGATATAGGAGAGAACCTTTTCCATATGGCCTTTGGAAACGAGGGCGCCATGTTGGGTTGCACCATCAAGCGGATCACCGATGCGGATCTGTTCGACTCGTTCTACCAGCGCGTCCCGGAATTTGTCGTAGATGTCGCGCTCGATATAGATCCGCGACCCGCACAGGCAAATCTGCCCCTGATTGGCGAAAGCCGCCCGCGCGACCTCGTTGACGGTTTCCTCGAAATCGCAGTCGGCGAACACCAGGGTCGGGTTCTTGCCGCCGAGTTCCAGGGACAGCTTTTTGAACTGGCCAGCGGTCGCTTTGGTAATGGCGGCACCGGTGGAGGAGCCGCCGGTAAAGCTGATCGCCTTGATGGCCGGGTGGGTGGTGATGGGGGCGCCTATGGAAGCGCCGGTGCCGTGCAACACATTCAGTACCCCGTCCGGCAGACCGGCTTCAATACACAGTTTGCTGAACAGATAGGCGGTCATGGGGGTAATTTCGGAGGGCTTGGCGATGACCGTATTGCCTGCCGCCAATGCCGGTGCGATTTTCCAGGTAAACAGGTAGAGGGGAAAATTCCACGGCGAAATGCAGCCGACCACGCCAATCGGATCCCGCAGCGTGTAATTGACGGCGATGTCGCCCATGCCGTGGCTTTCGCTGGAGAACTGGGTAATGGCGTGGGCGAAGAAGCGAATATTGGCCGACGCCCGGTAGATGTCGACGGCCTTGGCAAAGTTGACCGGTTTGCCGTTATCTACCGCTTCGGCGCGGGCCAGCTCGTCGGCATTGCTGTCGATCAGGTCCGCAACCTTGCTCAGGATCGCCGAGCGGTTCTCGAGACTGGTGTTGGCCCAATAAGAGGCGGCGGCTTCTGCCGCCTCGACTGCCAACTCCAGATCGGCTTCGCCGGACTCCGGGATCCGGCTATAGACCTTGCCGGTGGCAGGCTCGACATTGTCGAGATAGTTACCGGAGATCGGAGCCTTAAGTTCGCCGCCGATATAGTTCTGAATTTTTTCCATGCTTTCTACAACCCGCGTCAGAGAGTGCCGGTGCGGCCACCGTCGACGGGCACGTTGATGCCGGTGACATAGCTTGCCGCCGGCGAGGCGAGGAAAGCCACCACGTTGGCAAATTCTTCAGGTTCGCCAAAGCGGCCCAGGGGAATGATTTTCTTCTCGGCTTCGGCAACGTCATCGACTTCGCGGCCCTGCTTTTTCGCCTTGTTCTCGAAGATGGCCGACAGGCGTCCGGTATTGGTCGCGCCGGGCAGTACATTGTTGACGGTGATGTTGAACTGGCCCAGCTCGTTGGCAAGGGTTTTCGACCAGTTGGCCACCGCGCCACGCACGGTATTGGAGACGCCGAGATTGGGCAGCGGCAATTTGACGGAAGTCGAGATCACATTGATAACCCGGCCATAGCCCGCGTCCTTCATGCCTGGCAGGACCTGCTGCACCAGCACCTGGTTGCAGATCAGGTGCTGGTTGAAGGCCGCGATATAGGCTTCCGGCTCGGCACTGTTGGCCGGCCCGGGCGGCGGGCCGCCGGTATTGTTGACCAGGATCTCGATCCGGTTGCCCTCGTTCAGATAATGGGCCACGGACGCCTTGACCTGCTCTGGATAGGAGAAGTCGGCGACGATGACATGATGGTCCTGACCATCGTCGCAGTGGAGGCCGGATTTGACCTGTTCGAGGGAGTCACGATTACGGGCCAGCAGGGTAATGCTGGCGCCCAGTCGCGCCAGTTCTTCGGCAATGGCCCGGCCCATGCCCTGGCTGCTACCGCAAACCAGAGCGCGCTTACCGGAAAGATTGAGATCCATAGGCTTCAGGGTGGTTGTCGGGAAAGGAGCTATTTAAGCATATTCCGGGGGAATGTGTCAGGGGCGACAGAGGTGTATTGCACCGATGCTGGCTCTGAAGTCCGTGGGTACGGAAATTACGCATAGGGGAAGAGTCGGCAACCGGTATGCCGGCTGCTGGTCGTGAAACGGAGGCTGTTGAAGCGCGCGCAATATTCTCAGCCGTGGACTCGGTTTGCGTGGAGCCTGGTTTCCCTGCCCTGACCGCTTTCCGGGTCCATTGCGAAATCAGGCAGCGAGTACTAATCTTGAGCCAACCCCTATCAAGGGTATTCAACATCGGCCAAGGGAGGCTCCTATGAGAATCATACTGGTGCTATTGCTCGCCATTTACTGCGCATGCATTGCAGCCAAGGCAGGTCAAAAATTAGCCGCCGAGCGAGAACAAATTGAAGCAGTAATTTCAAACTGGGATCGCGGTTGGGAGGAGAAAAACCCGAAGCTTGCAGCGCAAGATTACGCAGAAGATGCTGATTGGATAAACGCATTTGGTATGGCCGTAAAAGGGCGTGGGGAAATCGAGCAGGTACTGGCCCGGGTGTTCTCCTATGACTTTGTCATGGCCGGAGAAACCACAACCGTGGAGCAGGATATTCGCTTTACTGACGGAAGCACCGCACTGGTGCTCACTTACCGGGAACGTACGGGTCAGCGTAACCCTGACGGCAGCCCATTGGGAACTCGCAAGATCACCCACCTTCGGGTTTTTGTACGCTCCGAAGGTGAGTGGAAAATTGTGAGCCACCTGATCTCAGACGCCCGTGACAGGGAAACCGGGAAGCAATAAACAGCGGCAGTGAGCAATCAAGCGCTTTTGACGCCTTTGGCAATCCGGTCGCCGATGTCCTTGTCGATATTGCGCCAATATTCAAAAGCCCGTTTCAGGACCTTTTCTGACACGCCGGCCTTCAGGTGTCCGACCACATTCGAGACCAGGCGATCGCGTGCAGCATCGTCCATGACCTCACGAACCAGCACGCCCGGCTGGCTCCAGTCGTCATCATCTTCGCGCAGGGTGTAAGCCTGGCGGACCATGTCGCCGTCGGCGGCCCAGGTTGCCTGCTCCCGCCAGGTATCAGGGTCTGCGGCGGGACCGCCGTAGGAGTTGGGGGCGTAGACCGGGTCGGTGACATTATCGACGCGACCGGCGCCGTCCTTGGAGTAGCTATGGACGGGTGCTTGGGGCCGGTTGACGGGGATTTGCTTGTAATTGACACCGAGTCGATGACGGTGGGCGTCGGCGTAGGAAAAGCTGCGGCCGAGGAGCATTTTGTCGGGTGACAGGCCCGTGCCCCGGACAAAGTTATTGGGCTCAAAAGCGGCTTGTTCGATTTCGGTGTGATAATCCGTGACATTGCGATTCAGGGTCATCTTGCCGACTTTGATCAAGGGGTAGTCACCGTGGGGCCAGACCTTGGTCAGATCGAAGGGGTTGAAGCGGTAGGTTTTCGCTTCCTCGAAAGGCATGATCTGCATCATCAATGTCCAGCTCGGATGATTGCCACCTTCAATCGCTTCATAGAGATCCCTTTGATGATAATCGGCATCGGCGCCGGCGAGTCGCTCCGCTTCATCCTGGGTCAGGAAATCCACGCCCTGATCGGTCTTGAAATGATATTTCACCCAGAATCGCTCGCCGCCGGCATTGATCCACATATAGGTATGGCTCGAGTAACCGTTCATCTGTCGCCAGGACTTGGGAATACCCCGATCACCCATCAGCCAGGTCACCTGATGGGCCGACTCCGGTGACAGGGTCCAGAAATCCCACTGCATGTCGTGGTCGCGCAAATTGTTGTTGGCGCGGCGTTTTTGCGAGCGAATGAAATGCTGGAACTTCATCGGATCGCGGATAAAGAACACGGGCGTATTGTTGCCGACCAGATCGAAATTGCCTTCGCTGGTGTAGAACTTCAAGGCGAAACCCCGGGGATCGCGCCAGGTATCGGGGCTGCCCCGTTCGCCGGCAACGGTAGAAAAGCGGGCCAGCATGTCGGTTTCGACACCGGGCTGGAACATGGCCGCCTGGGTGAAGGCGCTGACATCCTCGGTGGTGACGAATGTGCCGAAGGCGCCGCCGCCGTTGGCATGAGGTTGTCGCTCCGGAATGCGCTCCCGGTTGAAGTTGGCCATCTGCTCGATCAGATAGTGATCCTGAAGCAGGATCGGCCCGTCGGGCCCGATGGTGAGAGAGTGCTCGTCGCTGGCAACGGGAATGCCGGCGTCAGTGGTCGTGGGTTTGCGTTTATCATCGCTCATCAGTTGGGCTCCTTTCCAAGCTGTTCGGGATAGCATGACACCTGAGTTAGACGTGATCTAATAGATTGTACAACAAGCTCCAGTTGATTGGCCCAATGACGACAGGGGGATGGGCGGACGGCACCGATGCGCCAGTCCGGTGGCGGGACTATTCCGGCAGGCGCGCACCCAGGGAACTCTTGGGCACGCGATTGATAACCTGTTGATTAGCCATGTCTTCCTCTTATCGGCGTGGCTACAGCAAGTGCGGTCCGGAACCTTGCTCAGAGAGCTCATCAAGGGGATTACGCAGTGGACAGCTTTTCAGGGACAGGCAGCCGCATCCAATGCAGCCATCGAGCTGGTCCCGCAGACGTATCATTTTTTCTATGCGACTATCCAGATCCGCTTTCCAGGAGTCCGACAACTTGCGCCAGTCGGCGGCGGTCGGGGTGCGGCCTTTGGGCAGAGTTTGCAGGGCGTCGCGGATTTCCGCCAGCGGAATACCGAGACGCTGGGCAACCTTGATTACCGACACCCGACGGAGGACCTCCCGGGGATAGCGCCGCTGGTTACCGGGGTTACGGAAGCTGCTGATCAGGCCTTTGGCCTCGTAAAAATGCAGGGCGGATACCGCCACCCCGCTGCGGGCCGCGACCTGGCCTACGCTGAGTTGTTTGCTGATATGCGATTTCCCGGATCGGGCCATGACTACATCTCTTTACCTGAATAGTGGTTGAGGTTTTACACTGGCATCAATTGCAGATCAAATCATCGGGTTCGGCATTCTGGCAACCGATGATCGGACCCGTATCCTGCTACGGAGTTGCGTACGCAGGTAATCAGGGATACGGTAATTTTTACGGAAGTCCGGATTCCGGCTTCAGACAGAGCCGGCGATACTTGCAACAGACAATTTATTTAACGTGTGATTCTCCGCCTTGCAAGCGTTCAATAAACAATAAAGGAGCAAATACCGGCTGTGTCACCTGTCATTTCTGTTAACAACCTGACCAAGACCTATGGCTCAGGTCTGCTCGCCCTGAAAGACGTCAGTCTCGAGATCCGAAAAGGGGAAATTTTCGCCCTGTTGGGACCCAATGGTGCCGGCAAGACCACCCTGATCAGTATCATTTGCGGTATCGTCACCCCGACCAGTGGCCAGGTGGTTGCCGATGGCCACGACATCATCCGCGAGTACCGGGCCGCCCGTTCAACAATAGGCCTGGTACCCCAGGAGTTGACCACTGACGCTTTCGAGACGGTGTGGGATACGGTGAGTTTCAGCCGCGGACTGTTCGGATTGCCGGCCAATCCGGCGCACATCGAAAAAGTGCTCAGGGATCTGAGTCTCTGGGACAAGCGCCGGGATCGAATCATGTCGCTGTCCGGGGGCATGAAGCGGCGGGTCATGATAGCCAAGGCATTATCCCATGAGCCCCGGATATTGTTTCTCGATGAGCCCACCGCCGGCGTTGACGTGGAGTTGCGCCGCGATATGTGGGAGCTCGTGCGCAGCCTGCGTAAAACCGGCGTCACCATTATTCTTACGACTCACTATATCGAGGAGGCGGAAGAGATGGCAGACCGGATTGGCGTTATTCGGAGAGGTGAACTCATCGAGGTGGAAGACAAAGAGCAACTGATGAGAAAGCTGGGCAGAAAGGAATTGACCATTCATTTGCAGGAAGTGCTGGCCAGTATTCCGAAGCAACTGGAAGCATGGCAACTGTCCCTGAGCGATGACGGTCTTGATCTGACTTACACATTCGACGCCAATGCCGAGCACACCGGCATTGCAGGGCTGCTGAAAAAGTTGCGGGATCTGGAGATTGACTACAAGGACCTCAATACTCACCAGAGTTCCCTTGAAGAAATCTTCGTCAACCTGGTTTCGGAGCGCCCATGAGTAATGATGCTGTTGGCACATCAAGCGCCACCTCGGTTTTTAACCGGCACAGCGTCTGGGCCATCTACAAATTCGAACTGGCGAGAGCGAGACGGACCTGGCTGCAAAGTCTGGTTACCCCGGTCATTACTACCGCACTGTATTTTGTGGTGTTCGGGTCGGCGATTGGCTCCAGGATGAGTGAAATCGGAGGGGTTTCCTACGGGGCCTTTATTGTGCCCGGCCTGATCATGTTGTCTCTTTTTACCCAGAGTCTCTCCAACGCTTCCTTCGGCATCTATTTTCCGAAATTTACCGGCACCATTTATGAGTTGCTGTCGGCACCCATTTCCCCATTTGAAATCGTCCTCGCCTATGTAGGGGCCGCGGCTACCAAAGCCATCATCCTGGCGCTGATCATTCTGGCAACCGCCGGATTTTTTGTGCCGCTCGAGATACAGCACCCGTTCTGGATGCTGGGTTTTCTGCTGCTGACGGCTATCGCTTTCAGCTTGTTCGGTTTCATTCTCGGTATCTGGGCTGATGGTTTTGAGCAGTTGCAA
>JASBTO010000180.1 GCA_030148365.1 Kangiellaceae bacterium | reverse complement strand
CCCTGTCCTCTCGAAAAGGCTCGGCGTCCTTGCCTCGCCCCTGGCGGGCGAAGACGAAAAATACTCCAGTCCTCGCTCTGCACGAGAGGGGGATCAAAGCCCCGCGCTGTGAGTGAGGCGGAAATTTTTAGCCTGGAAGGGACGAAGCGGATTCCGGCAACTAAACAGGAACGAACCTTTCCCTTTCCGCTACTCCTGCTGCTCGGCATCCGGATCCATGTACAGCAACTCCCAGATGTGGCCGTCCGGATCCTGGAAGCCGTGGCCGTACATGAAGCCATGGTCTTTTGATTCGCTGTAAATTTTGCCGCCGGCAGCTGCTGCCTTGGCGATGATGTCATCGACTTTTTCCCGGCTGTCGACGGTCAGGCACACGAGTGATTCGGTGTTCTTGGTGGCATCGCAGATATCGTTGGGCGTGAAAGTCCGGAAAACCGGGCGGGTCAGCAGCATCACGAAGATGTTGTCCGAGATCACCATGCAGGTGGCGTTCTCGTCAGTGAACTGGGGATCAAACCTGAATCCGAGACTGGTAAAGAAGGCAACGGATCGATCCAGATCCTTGACCGGCAAATTGACGAAAATTTCAGTAATCATGTTATGTCCTGCGAATGGGTTCTGGCTGACAGCGCTTCACCAGAGGGGCCGTCAGTCTATCGGACCTTGACGGTCAATTGCCAGCGGCTGTCCGGAGCGCCACTCAGGTAGGCCATAGCAGCCCGGTTATCAGGCCGGCGACCTGAAAAAGAAATCCCAGACAGATTTTGCCGAGCCCGCGAATGGCTTTTTGTTTGGACTGTTCGCTCAGAGTCGAAAATTCCGCGGCAATATCCGCTTCCGCCCGGCCGAAAGCGGCCGCCAGCAGGACTCGGAGATTGCCCCAGAATTTTTGCTGGCGCACATAGGCGTGGGAAAAATAGATAACTCCCCAAATCTCCAGGATCAGGCCCAGGAAAAAAAGGGTCGGGGACAGGTGTGAGAGGGTAAACATCAGGAAAAAGTCACGGCGTCGAGGACCAGAACCTGATCCCTTTTGATGGTAACGACCAACACCTGATCACAGGCTTTGGCGTAGTACCAGTCGACATGTCCATACAGGGACTTCAAGGCCAGAGTGCCTGACACCAGTTGCTCGCAGGCGCTGACCAGGCACACCAGAAACGGGTCGCCGGGTTTGATCCCTGCCGCCGCCAGTTCGGCGTAGACCTCGGGATTGATGATAATGTCGGCGTACAAGTCCGCGGACTCAATCGGAATCGACGGTTACTGCCTCGCCCGCCAGCGCCCGCAACTCGTCCAGACTCTTGTAGTCGTCGGTGTCATCGGCGAGTGCCTTGCGGTGAGATTCGTAAGCGGCCGCCAACTTGCCGGAGGCGGCCAGGGCGGAGAGTGCCCGCAGCGACTCGTAGCGCTCCATATTCATGACCACACCCACGGGTTCGCCATTTCTGACCAGTGCGGTTTCTTCAATGCGCTCCACCAGAGCGCGGAGCTTGCCGCGGGCATCGGTGATATTCAGGTATTTCATAAAGGGATCCTCGAATGTGTACGGAATTCCGGACATCCCGAACCACCAGTATGTGCAGAATTATGTACAGAGTCAAACCGGAGCTGTGGAAATTCAGGTGATCCCGGTGCATGCTATTCGGGAGACAGGAATCCGGTCCCCTGCAACCGGTGGCCGGCGACCAAGGGAGGCGGCAGCATGAAAACGCACATCTTCGTGAGACCAGCGCGGCTCTGGCAAATTTCAGGGGTCCTTTCGGCGATTGTCGCCTGTGCAGCCTCGCTCGCAGCTTGCAGTGACTCTGAGGTAATCTCGCAAAAACTGAGCGCCGGGCAAGCAAACCGTTCGGCAGTGTTCACGAGTGAGGACAGTGATCGCTTGTGGCTGTTCCCGGAAAGTGCCGAGAAATTGGGCAGCGGTGGCGAGTTGCATATTTTTATGGATCCTGAGCGCCATCCCCACGCTTCGGTGAGCTTCGCGAAATTCAGTCTGGGACCCGGCGGAGACTTGCCGGTCCACCGTCATGACAAAACCGAAGAGGTCGGTTATTTCATTGAGGGTGAAGGGATGGTGATCCTGTTTCCGGACGGCCAGAAAGAGGAAATCCCGGTCCGCCCCGGACAGGTGGTTTATATCGCGCCGGGCGAGTGGCATGCACTCCGCAATACCGGCGAGGATGCATTCGCGCTGGTGTTCGCAACTGTCCCCAACGAAGAAATGGGCCTGCTGTCGTTTTTCCGCCGTATCGGCAGCCATCCCGGAGAGGCGTCAAAGTCGATAAGCGATGAGGAATTCTCACGGCTGGCCCGGGAGCACGACATGATCCTGAAAGGATCGGACAGCGAGGAATAATCCCTGGCCGCCGTGCAACCCGCATCAATCCCCACGCCAAGCAAGATCAAAACGGCGCTCCCGGCAGTCACCTGGTGGGATGCTTACCAGGTGATTTCTGTCGACAGGGACCTCGAGGTTACGGATGCCTATTTCCGGTGTCTGAAAGCAGCGCCGGCCTGGTTCAAGAGTTTGTTCAGGCTCAGAAATGCGCTGGTGCGGCCCTTCGGGCTGCGCGGAGGCGCGCCGGCTGACATCGGGACTGTTAAGAGAAAACCGCACTACGCCATCGGCGACAGAATGGGCTGGTTCAAATTATTTCATCAGGGCGATCAGGAAATCATTGTCGGCGCCGATGACAAGCATCTGGATTTCAGGCTGTCTCTCTACAAGCAGGAGTTGCCACAAGGGGTAAGGTTTACCGCGACCACCATTGTCAGCACCCACAACAGGGCCGGCCGAATCTATTTGTGGCTGATATTGCCCTTTCACAAGCTGGGTATGAAATCGCTGCTCGGCGAGCTGGCCCGTCAGCCAAAGCATCCGACCCGGGAGGGGTAGGCTCGGCCTCCCTGCAGGCAATCAATCCGTCAGAAGCCGGCGCCAGACCAGTTCTCACCAACCCGGCACCCTCGATTTAATAAGGCTTGGCCACCGCCAACCAGAAAATTGCCGCCAGTACACCGAGATTGAGCACAAACAATCCGGTCCGCGCCCGCTTGGTCTTCGCGCCGCGCAAGGCAAAGACGCCGAGTCCGATATAGACAATCACCAGCAACAGCTTCCAGGTCAGCCAGGGCACCACAAAAGGATACTGGTGGCTGATAATGATCAGCGCGACGGCCGTTGCCAGCAGCAAGGTGTCAATAACGTGAGGCAGGATCCGGGTCAGCTTTTTCTGCAGCAAGGGGCTGTCCATCATCATCCAGATGCCGCGCAGCAGAAAGCCGAGGGCGGACAGCAGGGCGAAGGTCATGTGCAAGTGTTTCAGCATCATGTAGCTCATGAAATTTTTATTCTCCGAGGGTCTGTTGAGTGTTGATTCTGCCACTCTGCCGGGGCCCATTTCCCGACCGGCGGCTTTATTCGTTGCGTAATTGGCGTACTAAATTCTGTGATATCGGCTACACAGGACGAAAACGGGGCCCAGCAGGGGGAATTAACATTTAACAGATCCTTTAAATTGTTGATTGATTTGAGCCTTCAGCTCGTCAGCGTCGGACGCGGCTATTTCCACCGTCTGGTGAATGTCTTCCTGATAGTCCGACTCGAGAACGCGGGCCTGATACTGCCCTAGTAAATAATCCATTTTGGCCTGTAAATCATACGGATAAACCAAGCCAAGAGTTTTCATTGCTATTTTTGCCCGGGTCTCCAGCAGCTCCAGCGCCTGTTTCACCCCGCCGCCGTAGGCTCGCGCGAGCCCGCCTTTGCCGAGCTTGGTGCCGCCGTAATACCGGGTCACGATGGCGGTAATATCGCCGACATGACTGTGCTGCAGGATATTGAGCATGGGCATGCCGGCGGTGCCGTTGGGTTCGCCATCATCGGAGCAGGCGATGGTCGTGGTGCTGTGGGGGTCGCCGACTATATAGGCCCAGCAGTGGTGAGTCGCATCGGGCTCCAGCCGGTTACGCTCACGAATACTGCTTTTGGCAGCCTCGACCGTCGGTGTGCAGAACACCCGGGTAATGAACCGGCTACCCTTGATCACTTCCTCGGTTTCGATCGCCGTGGCCGGGATCGGGTAGCCTTCGTCACTCATCAGCGTACGCGTGCCTGTTTCCGGATCAACCTCACTCGAGCTCGTCGAAAGCCTCGCGGCTCAGGTTTCGGACTCCATGACTGTCGACAATAATATTGTCCTCGATGCGGATCCCGCCGTAGGGCCGGAACTCATCGATTTTTTCCCAGTTAACGACGCTGGCATGAGGTCCGGAGCGCAGATCGTTGAGCAGGGAATCGATAAAGTAGAGGCCGGGCTCGACGGTGAAGATCTGATCCGCTTCCATGGTCCGGGTAAGGCGCAGGAAGGGATGATCGTGGGGCGGCTGCTTGACGCCACCTTCAGGGCTCGCCTGGTGACCGCCGACATCGTGCACTTGCAGACCGATAAAGTGGCCGAGGCCATGGGGGTAGAAGGGCCGGGTGATGCCGGTTTCCGCCGCGACTTCGCCACCCATGGTGATAAAGCCGAAGTTTTCGAGGATCCGGCCGACACCCTTGTGGGCCTCAAGATGCAGATCCACGTAGCTCTTGCCGATGCCCATCTGATCAACGAGGCTCAGTTCCAGCTTTTCCATCTCCGCAACCATTTCGGCAAATTCACCGTTTTCGTAAGCGTAGGTGCGGGTGATGTCGGCGGCATAGCCGTTGAAGGGTGCCCCGG
>JASBTO010000161.1 GCA_030148365.1 Kangiellaceae bacterium | reverse complement strand
GGCGGTGTCCCACCGACTGGCGGATATCAAGGTGCGTCTGGAGGCATCGCGGCTGTTGACCTGCCACGCTGCCTGGGCCCTCGAGCATACCCGGACTGCCGGGCAGGACGCCGCCATCACCAAGCTGTTTGTCAGTGAGTCGCTGGTGCAGTCGGCGATGGATGCGATGCGCACGCTCGGCGGCTACGGTTATATGGTGGAGTACGACATGGAGCGGATGGTCCGTGATGCCATGGGCAGTGTGATCTACTCCGGCACCTCGGACATGCAGAAAAACATTATCGCGCGCTGGCTCGGACTCTAGGCCGGCGCGCCGCCAACTTCCTCAGTCCCGGGCGCCGGGCGCCCGGTCAGCCAGCCGCCGGTTCGACTTCCAGCCCTGCCACTGTCGGTCGATTTCCTTTTCCAGCCGTTTCGCTACCAGCAGATGACCGAAAGCCCCCGGGTGATAGTCCCACTCGGCGAGCCGAACCTTCTCGACCGGGTCCTGATCATAGACGTCGACCATGTTGATGATCTCGAAGCCGGCGTCCCGGGCGATGGCTTCCGTTTCGGGAACCGTTTCCAGCCAGCGTCCCTTGTTGACCTGGGGCAGGAATGCCCAGACCGGTACGACATTATTCTGGCGGCTGTTCTCGACCAGGGCCGCGTACAGCCATTCCAGTAATTCCTGCTTGTAGGGCGTCAGGCGCTGCAGTGCCTCCTGTTCGGAAGTCTCGGCGGTGACGCCGGCTTTGGCCGCCAGTTCGGTCAGGAACGGGTAGGGTATCTCGATTTTCTCCCGCAGCGCCTGTTGCAGGAAATAAATACTGCGCTGCAGTTCCCGACCGGTCGCCATGTAGAAAACGGCATCGGGCGAAAACTTCTCTACCTGCTCGAGGACCATCAACTGTTGCGGCGGGAAATAGCCGGCCACGCCGAAATTGAGAACTTCGAATTTCCCGACCCCGAATTTTTCCGAATCGCGGTTCAGGCTTTCCTCCAGCAATGCATCGAAGGTCTCGTTATCTTCGACGCCCCAGCCCATCACCGAGGACGCGCCCAGCAAAGCGATCCGGTAACTGCCGGCCGGCGGCTCAAGGGCATAGTCCTTGTCCCGCATGCCCCAGCGGTTGGTAGTGATGGTGCTGAAGCTTGTTACCGAGCGGGCGGAAGGCATGAGTTCGTCCCGCAAAAAGTCATCCCGCAAACGTTTGAGTCCGGAGGTTTTCGGGTCCAGCCATTTGGTCGGCCGTTTGGCGTAGATTTCCCACAAGGGGGAATTGAACCGATCCACCCGGACCAGGTCTTCGTAGTAGCCTTTTTCCAGCTTCGCGGTATCCGTCTTGCTGAGTTTTGCCGAGCGGATGGAGAGTACGAAGTTGGCGGTTTCGGTATTCAGATTGGAATACACCTGGGGCAGGCCGATGGCCGCGACCAGGGCCAGGGAAGCAAAGGTATAGCCGCGCTGGAAAGTCATGCCCTGCTGCGGCCCAATGCCGTCTTCCCGGGCACGCCGGAATCTGGCCAGCGCGGTCGAAAGTATGGCGATCGCGGGGATCAGGACCACCAGAGTCGCCACCAGGAACAGGACATGGGTGGCGGTCAGATGCTCGCTGTCAAAGACCCGCCAGATGGCCAGCCACTCGGTCAGGGACTCGGCATTCCAGAGCGACCAGAGGGTGCAGATGACCCAGAATACGATCAGGATGCGCAGGCTTTTCGCGAGAGTCGCAGGCGCATACCAGGCCGGGATCTCCAGTTGCCGGGGCCGCCCCTTTTTGATTTCCCAAATGGAGTTAAGCACCACGACCACCGCGAGCAGGCCCCAGAAAGCGCCATCCTGCCAGGTGATCGGAAAGGAGCCGCGGATCCAGAACCACTGGTAGGAATGCAGGATCCAGGTCAGCATGAACACCAGCATGGTCGACACCACCAGCGCAAAGAAGTCACCCCGGCGGCGTAACCGGAAATAGACCGGGTAGTAGAAGACTTTCATCATGAAGTCTTTCCAGTAGATATTGATGCGCCGCCAGAAGTCGGTGAAGCTTGATGACAGATAGTACAGACGGTGGGTTTCCGGCAGGGTGAATCCGTACAGGTGCAGGATACCGATAATCAGGTGAAAGAGGCCGGAGACCTTCAAATAGAGCAGGAAGTTGGTAACCAGAAACTGTCCCAAATCGCCGACCGTCTGGATTTCTTCCGGCGCCACGGTCAGGTGGTAATAAATGTACCGGTACAGCAGCAGGTGGATCAGGCCGCGGGCGATCCAGTCGACCCCGGTCTGGTAAATATGGTGTCTTTCTTCGTCAAAATAGCGGCGCCGGAAATCATTGGAGTCGATAACCGGAAACAACGGGAAGCAGACGTTCGGCAGCATGAAGAAGTAGGCGAGACGATGGGCCAGTCCGGTGGGCGCCTTGCCGTGTTTGAGATCATAGAGGTAGACGATCAGACGGAACATGAACATGGAACCCAGGATCGGCCAGATGGCGCTCGACCAGGGAAATTCCATCGGCGTCACCCGTAGCCAGGCGAACCCGCCACCCAACGCGCAAATGATCAGAATGCGCTGGTAGAAGGCCAGGGGCAGATGACAGGCACCGAGCAGGGCGAGACCAAAGGCGAGCAGCCAGAGGCCATTGACCAGTCCCATCACCACCAGTATGGCCACCAGCGACAGGCCGGCAAAGACATGGATCCGGAATCGGAGCGGCGTGAAATAGTGGATCACAAAGCCGACGCAGGCAATGATGAAAACTCGCAGGAAGGCGGCGCTTTCGATCTGGAATTGGCGGATGACGAGCAGCGCCAGCATTAGCTGGATCAGAATAATGCCCAGCTTCCACAAGTTGATGCTGTCACGAGTGGCGCCGGTTTTTCCGGCAGCGGTAATTTTTGATTCGATGGTGGCCATGAAAACTCCCTCTCAAGCCCGGGTCCGGCGATCAGTTGCGGACGCTTCGGTCAGGACCTCCGGCTGCCGCTGCCGGCAAGGATCCTGTTACGTGTTCAGTTTGCGCTGGCAGTGTCTTTTTTGGATTCAACCAGTCGCACGATGTCATCAACCGTACCCAGATATTCTGCGTCGGTTTCATGGGGGGCGATGGCAATGGAATACTGCTCCTCAAGATGGGCAACCAGTCTCAGGGTGGCCAGGGAATCCAGAATTCCCGAGGTGATCAGTGGGGTGTCATCCTTGAGGTTTTCCGGACTTTCTCCCTGCAAAAATTCGGAAAGAATAAAGCTTCTGACGTGCTCTTTGATCTCGTTCATTAATCGCATACCCTCGCATTATTGAGTCATCCTGATAATTCCTGAGTCAATTAACCACAATTTTTCGACCTGTGCAACGGTTGCGGGACCCTCCGGAGAGGGCGATGGCTGTAACCCGCGACGCTGCTCCTTTTCTATTCCAGCGCTTCGCCCTCACTGGACATACAGCGATTCTCCCGGCACACCGGCAGCGGCTCCGGCAGCATGACGCAGGGTCCCATGCGGCGGAATTTCTGGTCATCGTTGCGTTTCATGGCCGCATACTCCAGCGCCAGTTGCCGGAGTTTTTCCTCGTCGGTGCCGACGCTCGAATAGACCCGATAGCTGTCCAAACCCCCGCAAAAATTACTGCCGATCGCGACGAACTTGCACTGGCTGCTGGTCTCGCAGGTCTTGTGGTCAGTCATGGTAAAGATTTGTTTGTAGAGGGCCCGCTGCTTCATTACTGCAGTTTCCGGAGACTTGTAGTCGCCCTGCTGCTTGTGGGGCGGCGGCGTGGCCGGTTCGGCCACCGGGGTCGAATCCGCCAGACTGGCGCAGGCGCTCGCCATCCAGGAAACCATGGCGGAGAAAAGCAGAATTTTTGTATCGCGCATTTCGTGAAACTCCCTTGTGACTGGTCC
>JASBTO010000159.1 GCA_030148365.1 Kangiellaceae bacterium | reverse complement strand
GGGTCGGGGTCAGCAGGAAAGCATGTACCTTTGTGCCGATTGTGCCGTAACCGACGATCTGACCTGCGTTATTGATAGCGCGTGCGGACTCCAGCTCCCAACCTTTGTCACAGTCAATCATCAGGTTCAGGTCCTTCATTTCACCACCCTCATAAATGAAAGCAGTAAACTCTGAGCGGGTTGACGAGCCGTTTGCGGCAAGACCAACGATTTGCCCCATATCATTGACGTCAAAAGCTTCCGAATAGGTAAAACGCGGATCCACAAACCCCAGACCTTGCAATGCCGGAGACGAACCGGGATCGTAGATAAAGGCTTCGAGCTGACCGCTGGAGTTGGCGGAGCGGCCTACGAGGACTCCACCATTATTCATACCGTTAACAACGGAAATATCGCCACCCAGATGACCGATGTCCGTAGGATTGTCGAGATCAGAAATATTGGCAAAGAATCCATGCGCCTTGGGATTGCCGCTGCTGTCTTCCGTCTGGGCCCAACCTGCCACCATACCCGTGTCATTAATGGCCTCAATGACGCTTTTTCGGTCAATCTCGTTGACAAATGGCGGCACCAAACCCACAAAGGTTTTGCTGACGTTATCGAAAACAAAGCCACGCTCCTGGGAGCTGATACTGTCCGCGGGATCGAAATCGATGGTGGCATAGCCCACAATCAGATCGCTGTTATTGACGTCCAATGCCCGCAGGGCGGTACTGTTTTCCGGTTCCGGCATGACTACCGGATCGCTGCCGCTTGAGTAAATCAGGCCCCGGGAAAACTGGTCGCCGTCAATAATTTCGTAGCCGAATCCGACCATGGTGCCACCGTCATTGATGCCCAGTGTCAGTGCATTGCCGGCATCCAGGGATCCGAGATCCACCGGGGTGCTGCCACTGAACAAGACACCGTGGTTGGCGAATTCGGCAGCGGTAATGCCCCCGGCATTGATAATCAGTGGCCCGGTGGCGCTGCCGACCGCGATCCCGGAAGCATTGACATCATAGGCATAGCTGCCCTGGCCGCCCAGATCACCGAGGTCAGTGATGTCGTAGGGAGCAGCCGCACCATTGACAGCATTCAGGGAGATACCGGCCAGCAAGCCGTATCGGAGTAATTGGCGCAAAGTCATATATTTCTTTCCATTATTGTCGGGCCGGTCAGTCTTTCTTGAGGACTGCATCCGGCTGTGCTTCGGGCCTGGCATCGGCAAAGGCCGACAGTGACAGGCAATGTTGCTCGATGGCTGTCAGCCGCGGATACTCATCCAGAGGCACGTTAAACCGTCTAGCATTGTAGAGCTGCGGGACCAGAAACAGGTCCACCATGCTCAGGGATTCGCCCATGCTGAAATTGCCTTCCCCGGCATGAACGGATAACTCTTTTTCCAGTGCGGTAAAGCCTTTATGGATCCAGTGATGGTACCAGGTGTCGCGGGAATCCTTGTCCACGTCCAGCACCCTTTCCAGGTACTGAAGCACCCGCAGATTGTTCAGCGGGTGCAAATCGCAGGCAATCGACTGATACAGACTTCTGACTGCTGCGCGCGCTTCCGGTTCGCCCGGCAGCAAAGCGAGCCCGGGATATTTTTCTTCCAGATACTCGAGGATCGCCGAAGACTGACTGATCCGCGTGTCGCCGTCAATCAACAAGGGCACCAGCCCCTGGGGATTGAGCGCCCGGTATTCTGCCGAGTGTTGCTGGCCGCCATCCTTGACCAGATGTACCGAGCGACTCTCAAACTCCAGTTGCTTGAGGTTCAGCCCAATCCGCACCCGATAGGCGGCGGTGGAGCGCCAGTAACCATACAGAATCATCATGCTGCGGCTCAGGCTTTCTGGTACTGCACGACCTGCTGGTCAATGGTACCGAATATGTTGGCGCCATCTTCCGCGAACATCTCGATGCGCACCTGATCCCCGAACTGCATGAAAGGCGTGCTCGGCTTGCCGTCCCGGATGGTTTCGATCATTCTGACTTCAGCCAGACAACTGGAGCCTACGTCGCCTTCGGAGTTGGACACGGTTCCGGAGCCGATAATGGCGCCGGCCCGCAGTGGCCGGGTTTTGGCAGCGTGAGCAATCAGGGTCCGGAAATCGAAGGTCATGTCGATCCCGGCACTGGGTTTGCCCAACAGCTTGTTGTTCAGATGGGTCACCAGCGGCAGCAAAACCTTGCCGTCTTTCCACTTGTCACCAAGCTCATCGGGTGTGACCGCCACTGGCGAGAACGCTGACGATGGTTTGCTCTGGAAAAAGCCGAAGCCCTTGCCAAGTTCTCCCGGAATGAGATTGCGAAGGGAGACATCATTGACGAGCATCAGCAGGCGGATGTGCTCTGCGGCTTCTTCCGGTGTCGTCCCCATGGGCACGTCGCCGGTAATAATCGCAACTTCCGCTTCCATATCGATACCCCAGTCTGTGCTGGCCATTTCGATATCGTCGCGGGGGCCGATGAATGCATCGGAACCGCCCTGGTACATCAGCGGGTCGGTCCAGAAAGATTCGGGCATTTCCGCGCCCCGGGCCTTGCGCACGAGCTCAACGTGGTTGACATAAGCACTGCCGTCCGCCCATTGGTATGCGCGGGGCAGAGGCGATTCGCACCTTTCCTGCTCGAACGGTATGGCGGTGTCGATATCACCGTCGTTCAGTTGCTGGTAGACCTTTTCCAGTTCCGGTTTGCAGGCCTGCCACTGATCAAGCGCCGCCTGCAGGGTATTGGCGATTTCCGGTACCTTGACCGCCAGTTTCAGATCGCGGCTGACGACGACCAGCTGGCCGTCACGGGTATTGTTTTTCAGAGTTGCCAGTTTCATAAAATATCTGCTCTCTAATTGATTCTGCTCGGGGAGTTACTCGGGTTTGACCTTCCAGCTGTCGGCATAGGCGGTCTCTTCGACGCCGAATGCCTGCTCGCCCACTTCTAGCGGATCGCGAGTATCCAGCATGACCGCAACTTCGTCCGTTTCCTTCTTGGCGTGTTTCTGTCCGGCGGCAAAAGCTTTCGGATGGGGACCATGAGTAAAGCCGGAGGGATGGAAAGTCACCATTGCCGGTCCGATATTGTCGCGGCTGAAGAAATCTCCCTGGTGGTAAAAAATCGCTTCATCGAAATCATCATTGTTGTGGTAGAAAGGCACTTTCAGAGCGCCGGGATCCGACTCGATGGGTCGCGGGACAAAAGTACAAACCACAAACCGGCCGGCGACAAAAGTCGTGTGAGCCGAGGGCGGCAGATGGTAGCGATGCGACATCAGGGGCCGGATGTGGCGCCAGTTAATGCGCACGACAGACAAATCGCCGTGCCAACCGACCGCGTCCAGCGGTGAGTAGGAATAGGATACACAGCTGACTTCGTCCCGACGCTTGATGCGGACATCCCAGGGCGTGTCATCCTGCTGGGCCTTGAAGTCTTCGTCGATCGCGGGCACGTCCAGCATGGCGGGATCAAAAATGGCCTGGGGACCGACGAGACCTTTTTCCGGCAGCTGGAATGAGTCGTTGGTAGCCTCAATCATCAGGGTGGTCAGGTGACTGTCCGTCTCCAGGCGCCACATGGTGCCGCGCGGGATCATCACATAGTCGCCTTCGCTGATGCTGAGGTGCCCGTAGTCGCAAAACAGCTCTGCACTGCCGTCATGGACGAACAGCAGCTCGTCACCATCGCCATTGCGTACCAGGAAATCCATGTTGCCTTCACAGCGCCATAAACGGAACTTGCAATGGGCGTTGTACAACACCAGCGGTGCATCCCAGGGGGATGCTGTCGCGATGCCGAGCTTGTTCAGATCAAACGCGCGAGGCCGGAGCGGCCCTTGCCATTGCTCCCAACTGGTCGGCGGGCGCTGGTGATGAAAGTGGGCCGTCGGACCAAAAAATCCGCTGCGGCCCGCTTCCCGCTCGTATATGCCCTCTTCCGGGAGATCGGCGTGCGCCTGCCGGGAGACAATACCCTCCTTGTGGGGGAAGGAAATCCATTTACGCATCCTGGATCACTCCCCGACGGATTTGATCTTCCTCGATGGATTCGAACAAGGCCTTGAAATTACCTTCGCCGAAACCTTCGTTGCCTTTGCGCTGAATGATTTCAAAGAAGATCGGGCCAATTACGGTCTTGGTGAAGATTTGCAGCAGGATGCCGTCACCTTCGACCGGGGCGCCATCGACAAGAATCCTTAATTCCCGCAATTTATCGATATCTTCGCCATGCTCCGGAACCCGCTCATCGATTTTTTCATAGTAGGTATCGGGTGTCGGCATGAACTCCATGCCCCCGGCACGCAATTTGCGGACGGTTTCGTAGATGTCGTCGGCCGCGAGGGCAATATGCTGGATCCCTTCGCCTTTGTATTCCCGCAGGTACTCCTCGATTTGGGATTTGTCATCGGAGGACTCGTTAATCGGGATACGAATTTTGCCGCAAGGCGCAGTCATCGCGCGGGAGAGCAATCCGGTCAGCTTGCCTTCAATGTCGAAATAGCGGATTTCCCGAAAGTTGCCGATGCGCTCGTAGAAACCGGACCAGACGTCCATATTGCCGCGCTGGACATTGTGGGTCAGGTGGTCCAGATCGGCGAGTCCGACACCTTCCGGATGACGATCAACGCCTTCGAAATAGTTGAAATCGTTGTCGTAGAAACTTTCTTCGCCATATTGATCGACAAAATAGAGTACCGAGTCACCGATGCCGTAGACCGCGGGAATTTCAACTTCGCCGACGCCGTAATCACTCTTGTCAAACGGCTTGGCACCCTGGGAGACAGCATACTCAAAGGCTTTTTGGGCATCTTTTACCCGGAACGCCATGGAGCAGGCGCAGGGTCCGTGGGCCTTGCTGAACTCCTGGAAGTAGCTGGGGCATTCGCCATTGACCAGAAAATTAATGTCGCCCTGGCGATAGAGGGTAATATTCTTGCGTTTGTGTTGGCCAATGGCGGTAAAACCCAACAACGAAAAGAGGGTTTTCAGCTTTTCGACACCGGTTTCGTCCGGCGCCGTAAATTCAACGAATTCAAATCCATCGGTACCCAGCGGGTTGATGGAATCAGTAGTAGAAGTAGTCATTGATAAATACCTCACCCCCGCATCGGAGGCTGTGTAGAGTCAAAAGAAAAAGTGTTCCGCAGAAAAGCGGCATTCAAAGGATCAGGCGATCTGACTCCACTGCGCGCGGATCCTTGCGGCAATCATCAATTCACTTGTAATCAACAACATAGAACATTAACCCTGCATTCTGGTGTAAATTTGGTTCGGTCACCCGAATTCAGCCGCGCCTATTATGCAGCCTGAAAGCGTCGCTCGCAACGCGACCTAACTGGCCACTTTTTCCTTCTCTTCCCTGGGCGGATAGGCTGGCGGGTGCAGACCCAGTTCCCGAGCTTCCCTAACCTTGGCCATAATGTCGGTATTGGCCAGTTCATACAGCTGTTTCATGTCATCAATTTCGAAATAGACGGGCTGCATGATATCTATCCGGTATGGGGTTCGCATGACGTCAATCATGTCGAATGGCTTGCGGATAACGTCAGGGTTATCAAGGCTGTGGGGGGTTTCACCGATGGACGACAGAATACCGCCACCATAGATCCGTCGACCGGCTTCGGTACGGATCAGGCCGAACTCGACGGTGAACCAGTAAAGCCGGGCCAGATAAACCCTGTCAGCCTTGGACGCTGCGTAACCCAGCTTGCCGTAGGTATGGGTAAATTCAGCGAAATAGGGATTGGTCAGCATGGGACAGTGACCGAAAATCTCGTGAAAGACATCCGGCTCACGAAGGTAGTTCATCTCTTCACGGGTGCGGATAAAGGTCGCGCAGGGAAACTTCTTGTTGGCGAGCAGTTCAAAGAACCGGTCGAATGAAATCAGGGCGGGTACCCAGGCGACCTGCCACCCGGTCGTATCCATGAGCACTTCGGAGACTTCATGCAGTTGGGGAATCCGGTCTTTCGGCAGACCCAGGCGGCGTGTTCCATCCAGATAGTCCTGGCAAGCGCGGCCTTCAATAACCGATTCCTGACGGGCGTATAGTTCCTGCCAGATTGCATTCTCTTCATCGCTATAGTGGATAAAACCCTGTTCATCCATTTCACGGGCGATATATTTTGTGCCTTTACCCATGCCTACCTCTTTGATTTCGTTGAATTTAACCAGGTGCTTACAACTACCTGCCGGTCCGAAATGCGTAACATTATCCCTAGCTTTAGAACCCGGGTACAAGTAAAAATTCATCACCGCGCCGGATCAGGCCTCAACAGACTTGTTTTGTTGCCCCTATTGCCGGTATTTCGCAATAACCTGATGCAGTGGGAACTTTTGCAGCATGCAGCTTTCCATATGGTCCGGCATTTGGCACACTCGACGGTACCCGATGCTAAAAAACACCAATTGATTACTACCCTGGGGAACATCGTTCAGAGCGGCAACCTCCCGGTAGGATAACCACCACAAATTGTCAGGACTGCTATTTATGTCGTTGTCGACACCTAAACTCCGGGCTATGGCCCTGTCCCTCCCCCTGTTGCTGGCTGCAACCGCCTGTCATGCCAACGACGAGGCCCGGGAAACCTTTCTCAAGGCTGAACAGGCGCTTGCGCGCAATGAGCTGGTGGAGTTTTCCCGACTGGAAAGAAGCCTGGATGACTATCCCCTGCAGCCTTACCTCCGGGCCGACTATCTGCTGAAAAATCTGGGCTACGAGCACGAAGGCGAGATCGCGGACTTTATCGATGCCGACTATGACGCTCCCCGGACCCGTTACGTCAATCACCGATGGCTGCGATACCTGGCCCGTAAAGGCGATCAAGAGCGTCTGACCCGGTACTATCGAGCCAGCAAGGATGCCACTGTCGAGTGCAACTATCTACTCGCACGGCTGGCTCAGGGTATCGACAGGGATCAGATATTTACCCGAACCACCGACCTCTGGAAAGTGGGCAAATCCCAGCCCAAGGCCTGTGATCCCCTGTTCAAACTCTGGCGGGAGGCGGGTTACCTGACCTCCGATATTGCCTATGAGCGCCTGGTCATCGCCGCCAGCCGGGGTCAGGTGAGTCTGGCGAACTATTTGCGCCGCTACCTGGAAGCCGATCAGCAATATCTCGCCAACCTCTGGGCCAGAGCACGCCGTAGCCCTTCCCGAATTCACCAGGCCAATTTTTTCCCGGGCAAGAATCCCCGGGAGGCGGATATTGCCGCTTATGCGCTGCAACGCATTATCTGGGGCACGCCCGATCGGGCATTGGCTACCTGGGACCGACTTGACCGTAAACTTGCCTTTTCCGACGCACAACGGGCGGATATCACCCGCACTTTCGCCCTGGCCCTGGGCTCCGATCATCATCCCCAATCCCGCCAATGGCTGGATGCCGTGCCCCCCAGCCACGAAGACTCCCTGGTCTGGCAATGGCGTCTTGCCTATGCCGGCAAGGCCCAGGACTGGGAATTGCTTGATAATTGGCTCGCCCGTCTGGAACCCGACGAAGCACAGAAACCCAAATGGGTCTACTGGCGCGCCCGGATCCTGATGGCCCGGGGCCAGCAGGATCCGGCTGAGCAACTGTTGCAAACGATCGCCCACGAACGGGACTACTATGGCTACCTGGCGGCTGCGATCATTGGCCAGCCGCCCAATCTCGGCCATCGTCCCCTGCAGATTGACCAGCAACTCGCTGAAGAAATTGCCCTTCTCCCTGCAGCTCAACGCAGTTTTGAGCTTCTGCAGCTTGAGCGGCTGCGGGATGCGCGTCGCGAATGGTTATTCCTGACCCGTGATTTTGACACTCCGCGCCTCGAAGCCGCCGCCCACCTCGCTTTCAAGTGGGGATGGCATGAGCAGGCCATATTCACCCTCGCCCGGGCCAAGAACTGGGACGATCTGGATATGCGCTTCCCGCTGGCTCACAAGGAAGACTTTATTGCCCGTGCCACGGCTCAGAAGATAGAGCCTTCCTGGGCGATAGCCGTGGCCCGCCAGGAAAGTGCGTTCACCCGTGATGCCATCTCTCCTGCCGGCGCCTATGGCCTGATGCAGATTATGCCGGGCACCGCCAAGACTCACGCCCGTCAGTACAAGCTCAAGTACCGCTCCCGGTCCCAGTTATTGAACCCGGACTTCAATATTCGCTTCGGCGTCCAGTACCTTGACCAGCTGCAAAAACAACTGGGCAACAACCCAATCCTCGCCTCGGCCGCCTACAACGCGGGCAAGCACCGGGTCGATCGCTGGATCGACCATGAGCCGATAGCCGCGGATATCTGGATTGAAAATATTCCCTTCCACGAGACCCGTCGCTACATCAAGAATGTCATGACCTACCGGGCAATCTACAATCAGTTGCTGAAAGGCCAGGACGATATATTCGGCAGAATCAACGAGATGCAGATAGGCAGAACCGAGCCCGCCAAATCACCCTGATTGGCGGGTCCGGTCAGTTGCGCCGGTTACCGGACAGCAGCCGACAGATGCGGCAGGGAATGCCGCGCTAGAAATATTTCTCCAGGGTTACCTGGACATAATCATCGTTGCGAAATGAAAACCAGGGATTGACGAAAAACTCGTCATCATCGACTCCGGAAAAAGCCCGAGCCTCCACCAACAGTTTCCAGTTGTCCGAGAGCCGTCGGCTCGCCTCAAGATTGAAAGTCTTGCCATTTTCTTCGTTAACACCATACGCGAGCAGAATTTCAGTCGACTCGACATCGTTCAGGGTCAGGCGGGTGCCGACGAACCAGCTGTCGAGCACCGGAAATCCTGACGAGTGATCCCGCTCGTCATACTGGTATTCAAGAAGCAAACCCAGATCGCCGCCATTGTCGGTAACGCCGAACAGCGTGTACTCGAAGCCCCCGACTGCGGCAACGTAGCGGTCATCGCCAAAGCCGCCGCGGGAATAGGCTTCCAGTTTCCAGAGCCAGGCACCAAGGGTTGCCTGTAAATCGATACTGGTTTGATCAATGGTCGTGTAGCGGGGTCTGAGTACCAGACCGTTGGGGGTCGGGGTTGGCACAAACAGAGGCTCCCGACTGGTTCCGGTGAAATGGGCAACGCCGATGTCGAACGCGCCGATCACCTGAGACCAGCGGACGGCGAAATCAAGGTGATGCTCCTCGTCCGGATCATCGTAAATCGGGTGTTCCGTATCGACCGGAAGGGCAAACCTGAGCCTGCCATCCTCGCCGGGGAAAGTTCTTTCCCGAAACCAGGGCAGGACAAAAAAGTTGAGACTTCCCCAATCACGGATCAGGGTCAGGTTCACCATGGGTTGCCCCAGTTTGTCTTCCTGATCAAGATTCTCGACCAGATCGGTCTGGTTGATAATATCGACAAGATGCTGGGTTTCCGCGACCCCCCAGAAGACCTTGCTGATCCCGGCCTTGAAATCCCAGTCATCGCCACGGAGGGCCCAGTTCAATTCCCGAATGTCACCATGACTGCGCTCGCTGTCGAGAGTGTCACCGCGGACAAAGGGGGTAAAGGTAAAGCTGGCGTCACCGTCGTTCCACTCGTGGTAGTACTCGGGTTCCAGCACCACAGAGTACTGGTTCTGTGGCTGACCGAAGTCGCCGCGCTCCTGAAAATATCGTACCTCGCCACCTACATATCCCGACCAGTCACCGGCAACGGCGAGGCCTGGTGCCAGCAGAGCCAATAGCCCTGCGGAAAAGGCCTTCCTGGTAAATACTTTTTTTTCCATGATGATAAGCAACACGCCCTGTGCAGGTTGAATGCGCCATTCTAGCAAAGCCCGGCCGAACTTGTCCCCTGCAGCCGACTGGCTGTACTGGATGCAATTTGTAGTGACTGCTGGTATCTTGGAAGCAGTGCCGCTAAGGGTAGTTCAGGGTACACAGGAGGCTTTCAGAGCTGCCCGTCAGTTGTTGGAGGAGCCAATGGAAAAGAAAGTCAATGCCGTTATCGGAAACTGGTATAAACGCACCGATTATGACGGCCTGTTTGAGGTGGTCGCACTTGATCATGATGACGGCACTATTGAGCTTCAGTATTTTGACGGCGCGATAGAAGAAATCGACACCAACACCTGGAGCGCCTGGCAACTGGAACCCGCAGCCCAACCGGAAGACTGGAGCGGTGCCCTGGAAGTCGAGGCTCACGAAGTCACAGACGAGTTCAGCGGTAACGGCAAGGATCTGGACGGCGCCCTGTCCAGTCTCGACGCTGATACCTGACCCGACCTGCGCCCTGACCCGCCTTCCGCAATGCGCCGGTAGATGAGGATGCGCACCGGACAGATGGGCCGAACACAATAACACTCAGCAGTTGAGTCACAGAGTACTTGATGCCAATACCCCACGCCTGGGATCAGCTTCTCGGCGAAGAAACCCGCCAGAAATATTTCACCACATTGACTGAATACCTCCGTGGCAAACGAAGCCAGGGTGTCAATGTGTTCCCGCCTGCCGAGCAGGTTTTCCGGGCTTTCCGGCTGACGCCTCCGGAGCGCGTCAAGATTGTCATACTCGGCCAGGATCCTTACCACGGTCCGCAGCAGGCCAACGGACTTGCCTTCTCGGTAAATCGGGGAATGCCTGTCCCGCCTTCTCTCCGCAACATTTATCGTGAAGTGCAAGCCGACATGCAACTCCCCATGCCCAGTCATGGCGACCTCTCCTGGTGGGCCGAACAGGGCGTGCTCTTGCTCAATACCGTTTTGACGGTCGAACAGGCCTCCGCCCATGCGCACAAGGGCCTCGGCTGGGAGACCTTTACGGACCAGGTCATCCGGAAACTGTCCGTGCTCCCTCAACCTCTGGTATTTCTGCTTTGGGGCGGACCGGCCCGCGACAAGGCCAGACTGATTGATTGTCGCACCAATTCGGTTCTGGAAGCGCCTCACCCCTCCCCTTTGTCTGCCCACCGGGGTTTTCTCGGGTGCCGGCATTTTTCCAAAGCCAATGTCATTTTAGAGAGCCACTCACTTGCGCCCATCGACTGGCAGTTGCCAGCCTGAATCTTTGTGATCAAGAAAATTAGTGTTAGGATTAAAGCCGGATACTGAATACCCAAAATCAACAACAATGTCGCAATTGGGTCGCACCATCGTCACCGGCCTTACTCGCCGGCCATTTTAGCCAGGAACGCAAATACATAAACAGGGATACCAGTTTTCCAATCAGATCATGCGAGCCCGTTTCCTAGCCAAAATCCTGTTGTTGTTCGGGATGCTTTCCATATCCGTGGTGGTCAATGCAACAGTGACTTCCGTGGTTGTCCTGGCACCTGAATACGATGGCAACTATGGTAATTTCGCCAAATCTTTCAGCCAGAAGATGCGAGGCCGAGTCAAGCAATTGAAACTCGTCACTCTGGAAGACTTCGAGCAGACCACCCTGACACCTGACACCCTTCTGATCACGCTCGGACCCCAGGCACTTCAGCATGCCCTGAGACGGGAAGATACCCGTCGCGTCATCGCTCAACTAATCACCAGCAATGAGTATTCCGCGCTCGGGGATGAAGCCAAACCGGACGCGGGCAAGCAGGTGAAAGTTATCTTCCATGATGCTCCTCTTTTACGCCAGATTCTTCTGGCAAGGTTTCTGGTCACGGATGCCCAACGCTTCGGCCTGCTGTTGACCCCGCAGGAGGTGAACTAAATTCCGGCAGTGAGAAACCGGTTGTCACCTCTCGCTGTCAAGCTTGACTCTCGGCTCGCCGGCGAGAAAGACAGCATGACCCGCGATCTCCTGGAAGTCATCAATGACAATGACGTTCTGATTGCGACCGCGAACAAGAGCATTTATAACCGACGTACCATCCGTACGATTCTACTGGCCAGCTACCGCCAGGAAAAATTTGTCATTGGCTATTCAGCCAGTTTTGTCAAAGCCGGTAGCCTCGCGTCCACCTATACCACCGTACCTTTGCTGATTGAAGAGTTGGGTGGTTTTCTCGATCGCCTAATCGACGACCAGTCAATCGACTGGCAAGCGGATTTTACCGATCATTTTGATGTCGTAATCAACGCCCAGGTCGCCCGTTCACTGAATCTTCCCGCGCCCGATCCAGAGCTGATCAAAGCCCGGATTAAAACGCTGGAAGCGAAGCTTGAGGAGGCGCCGGCGCATGAGGTTCAATAGTGCCATACGCATGGCGACAGCCGGTAGTTCAATCGTTCTCCTGTGCCTGACGATTGCATCGCTTACCTTTCTTCTGTTCGAGTTCCAACAAGCGCGACTGGAACAGGAAAACCGCGGCATCATGATGGCCAGACAGTTGGGTCCCTCACTAGAGTATGGAGTTGTAATCAATAGCCCCCTGTACCTTGCGGAAGTGCTGGAACCTTTTCTGCAGGGCCCGGATCTCGTCTATGCGGAAATTCTCGACAATCAGGGTAAATCGCTGTTCTACCGGGAAAACCCGACGCTCCCGCCTCCCGCCGACAAGAGTCGCCTGCAACAATACACCGCGCCGATCCCGCAACTGCAGGTATTGCCGGACAGTGATCCCGATCTGCTGTCGGCCAGTGCTGACGACACGCCTCCCGAGGTTGGCGTTCTGATCCTCGGCTTTGACCCGGACCGTACAGAGTTCGGTGACTTTTTCCCCGGCGTCAGCCTGCAGACAGGACTGTTATTGCTGACCATCGCCTTGACGGCGCTGGCCTGGGCCGCCCTGTATCTTTTCGCCCGGCCCTGGCATGAACAACTGCAGAAAACCCGTCAGCATGTCGGGAAATCCTGGCGCCGGGTGGGTAGCAGTTTCAGCACACCGATATTCGGGTCTGAATCAAGACAACTTGCAAGCCTCACCAGACGCCTGGACCGTGCGCTCGCCGTCCGGCTGGATCAGGATACCAGTGAAATGAATCAGCTCAGGCACCGGGTGTCCGTCAACGAACAGAATTTCAGGCGCTTCATGCGCTACATCAATCACTATATTCTTGCGATTGGGGAATTCTGCAGCGACCGTATTTCGGAAAGTGCGGAGTTGAGTCAGACGTCCGAATGGCTTGACCGACTGACTGCCGCTCAAGGAAAAGTGAGCCGATCGGACGAGGAATGGTTTCTGCCCGAACAACTTATCAAGCGCTGTTGTGCCGCTACCAACAAATCTGCCCGTGATCTCGATATCCGGATCGAACAAACCCACATGGGAGATGCTCGTGACCGGGAAATTCTTGCCCGTCGCGAAGACCTCAAATGGCTTTTTCGCAACATACTTGAGCACGCTCTGGAAATGTCACCGACGGAGAATATCCGCGTTACCGGCCGCTATCAAAAGCTGTCCGGCGACCATATTGCACTCACGGTAATGATATCGGGCAAGGGCATCAAACCTGACATCCGTGCAGACTACGAACCCCTGAGGTTGCCCAGTGAAGCCATCCCCGACTATGCAAACCGTGCCCTGCTCCTTGAAACCCTGCACTCTCAGATCAAGGCGCTCGGGGGAAACATCAACAGCGAAACCCGGGATGGCATGGACAAGAGCGAACTGTTGTTCCGGTTTCCGGCCCGACTGCCCCGGCCCGCCATTGACGACAATGAGCAGACTCGTGATCAGTCCTTGTCCGGCTCACTGCTGCTGATGGTTCCTAGTGCGGTGGAGCAGATTATCCTGCAGGGGGTTATGGACAAATTCGGCCTCGATGTGGACAAGGCGAGTGACATAGAAGTGGCCCGTCAAAAATTGGCCCATAAACAATACCAGCTCGCCGTTATCGACTGTACCGACGCCAGGAAACAGGGCGAGGAACTCGTCCGGGAATTACTTGCACTCCGGGACCAGGGTCAGGCCTCGACGCGCATTCTTTGCTTGCATGCAACCGAGGATGAAGCGGCGAAGATCCGGGAAAGCAATTTGCCGGTCGAAACATTACCCAAACCGGTTTCGAAAGCGACGCTCTACGATTACCTCCAGCGTCTTCTGACCTAGCTTCGAAGTCGGCGCATTGCCCTGGCGTAATTTGCCGCGATACGCTGCTCCGATGAATGCTGCCGCTCCCTGATCATCCAGCGCCCCGCCACCATGACGTCCCTCACCAGATTGTGGTTCCCGGAAAAAACCAGGCTATCGGTAATGGTCGAATTTTCCACCTCGCAAAGGAGCGGGTGGGCCCCGTCCAGCACCAGCAAATCTGCCTGCTCCCCGACGGCGAGCAGGCCCCGACCCGCGCCGCAGGCCTGGGCACCGCCACTGGCTGCCCGCGACCAAAGCTGTGTGCCGGTGGACGCCCCGGACTGCATGGCCAGGACGGTGCGACGCTGCTTCTGCAGACGCTGTCCATATTCCAGCCAACGCAATTCTTCCACGGGGCTGACGGAAATCTGGCTGTCAGAGCCAATCGCAAAACGACCTTCCCGGGCGAGGAATGTCTCGGCCGGGAAGAAGCCGTCGCCGAGATTGGCTTCGGTGGTCGTACAGATCCCGGCGACTGCCCCACTTCTGGCGACGCCTTCAGTTTCCCCCGGATTCATATGGGTTGCATGGACAAGGCACCAGCGTGGATTGACGTCAAAATTATCCAATAACCACTCGACCGGCCGCGCACCGTAATGGCTTTGACAGTCTTCCACCTCTTTCATCTGCTCGGCGATGTGAATGTGCACCGGCGCGTCTTCAGAAAGTTTCTCGAGCTGCTCCAGAGCGGCTGATATCGATTCGCCGGACGCTGCCCGCAGTGAATGAGGCGCTATGCCGAAATTACAGTTCCTGCCGGCGCGAACCAGCTTTACTACCGCTTCCAGCAAGCGTCCGTAACTGTCGGAATCATGCACAAACCTCTGCTGGCCGCTACCCGGGGCGGTGGCGCCAAAGCCGCTAAAACGGTACAGGACCGGCAAGTGGGTCAGACCAATGCCGGTCTGATCCACGGCGCAGAATATTCGCGCCGACATTTCCGCCGGGTCGGCAAAAGCCTTGCCATCGGTGTCATGATGCAGGTAGTGGAATTCGGCGACCCGGGTATAGCCGCTTTTCAGCATTTCCACATACAGCTGGCTCGCAATCGCTTCGAGATCGTCGGGCGTGAATTTCGCGACCATGCGGTACATGGTATCGCGCCAGGTCCAGAAAGAATCGTCGCCGTCGCCCCGACTCTCGGCATACCCGGCCATGGCGCGCTGAAAGGCATGGGAATGGGCGTTACTGATCCCCGGCACGACCGGTCCCGCCGCCAACTCCGCATCCCCGGCCTGCGCGTCACAGGTTACGGCGGTCAGTCGACCGCGATCGTCTGCTTCGAACAACACCCGCCGTTGCCAGCTGTCGCCCAAAAGGGCCTGCTCCGCGAATAGTTTCATAATCGTCCCGTTGCTGAAGATCCCGGGTTCACCAATCCTGCGGGCCAGACGCTTGTCAAGCCTTCAGGTCGACCCGCATAATGTGGCACCACAAGGGCCGCAGTATACCCAAAGGCGGGGTCGTACAACATGCACGGGAGTCAGCATTGAAACAATTGATACGCAATGTGCGCATTGCCACCATGGAAGACGGCTACGGCCTGATCGACCAGGGTGCGGTGCTTGTCGATGGCGAGCGAATTGCCTGGGTGGGCCAGGAGTCCTCGCTGCCCGACGAGCATCGACGCGGTATCGAATCAGAGCTGGATGGCAACGGCAGACTTCTGACGCCGGGCCTGATCGACTGCCACACACATCTGGTCTATGGCGGCAACCGGGCCCGTGAGTTCGAATTGCGCCTGCAAGGCGCGGACTACGAGACTATCGCCCGGGCCGGCGGAGGCATTCTGTCCACGGTCTCCGCGACACGCGAGGCCAGCGAACAGGCGTTATTCGAGAGTGCCGCACAGCGTCTGCAACAACTGATGGGCGAAGGCGTCACTTGCGTGGAGATCAAGTCCGGTTATGGCCTGGATCTTGAAACCGAGATGAAAATGCTGCGCGTTGCCCGCACACTCTCCGAACAATTTCCGGTTACGGTCGCACCGACCTTCCTTGGCGCTCACGCCCTGCCCCCGGAATTCAAGGATGATGCCGACGGCTATATCGACGAAGTCTGCAAACGTATGATGCCGGCCATTCAGTCGGAGAATCTTGCCGGGGCTGTAGATATCTTCTGTGAAAATATCGGCTTTACGCCGGCGCAGACCCGGAGAGTCTTCGAATGCGCCAAGAGCCTCGGATTTGAGGTCAAGATCCATGCCGAACAATTATCTGACCAACAGGGCGCCAGCCTCGCCGCAGAGTTTCAGGCCTTGTCCGCGGATCATCTGGAGTACTTGTCAGACGACGGGATCAGGGCCATGCAAAAAGCCGGTACGGTGGCGACCTTGTTGCCCGGCGCTTTCTATTTTCTGCGGGAAACCCGGTTGCCGCCCATCGACGCCCTGAGAAAGGCCGGCGTGCCCATGGCTATTGCCACTGACTCCAACCCCGGCACCTCACCAACGACTTCCCTGCTGCTGATGTTGAACATGGCGGCCACCCTGTTCCGGTTAACGCCCCTGGAATGCCTGCAGGGGGTTACCGTCAATGGTGCCCGTGCCCTGGGGCTCGAGCGCAATCTCGGCACGGTCGCGGCGAAGAAACAGGCCGATCTGGTGCTTTGGAATGTCGGGGATCCGGCGGAACTGACATACAACTTCGGCGCCAACCCCTGCTACCGTATTTTTCGTAAAGGCCAGCAAACCGGCCCCGGCAGCGACTAGTCCGGCGACCACTGCAACAGGGTTTGCACCAGCTTCTCGAGCTGCGGCTGCACTTCGGCGAGTTTGACGTCATCGACTACCCGTAGCGCTTCATCCATGTAGGTGGCCTGGGACAACTCCAGCTGCACAGCGTGGACATTTTGATTAGGGTCCCCGTAGGCCCGGGTAATATAGCCGCCCTTGAAGCGGCCATTGCAGACCTGGCTGTAGGGCGAGAAATCCAGGTTGGTCAGCTGTCTTTCCAGATCCGGATCGCAACTGTTTCCGTCATTGGTTCCAAGATTGAAATCCGGTAGTTGTCCGTCGAAGAAACGGGGCACGCGGGACGCGATTGTGTGTGCGTCCAGCAACAGCGCGTAGCCGTGCTCCTGCCGGATGCGCTGTAACTCCGCCTGCAACTGACTATGGTACGGACGCCAGTAGTCCTGCACCCGGGAGCGGATTTCCGCCGGGTCGGGTTCCTGGCCCTGTTGGTAGATCGACTCCTTGTCGAAGCTGCTGGTCGGACACAATTCAGTGGTATCGGCCCCGGGGTAGAGAGAACTGCCGTCTGTCGGGCGATTGAGATCAATGACATAGCGACTGATGTGGCCGGCGACGACGGAGACTTCCATGGTCTCGAGAAAACTGTAGAGTCTGTCGAGCTTCCAGTCGGTGTCCCGCACCTCCAGTGCGAAGGGATGCATGTCCGCCGCAATCGATGGCGGGATCCACTCGCCATTGTGGGGCATGGAAACCAGAAGGGGCGTACTCCCTTCCGTGCTGGTAAATACCTTCATGATTGCGCTAGCGCTCCGATGTCTTTGACAATGTCCTGCAGGGGCCGGCGGTCCGGCTCCAGGTAAGTCGCCTTCGCTTCGTCGCTGTGCAGACACTCAGCACTATAGCACTGCCTGAGCAAGCCGAGCGTGTCCGCAAAGTGGCTCGCCGATTGATCCCGGAACTCCGGCCAGTTCTCCGCGGGAAATACTCGCGTCAACGCTGCCAGATAGCGAAGCAGAAAGCCGGTTACGGTCGCATGATACTTGTCAGCAGCGCCGAGACTGGTCGCATAACGGCGAATACCCTCGGCCGTTTTCTGCTCGGCGACCGCAACGGGAAAGTCTCTCAAATACAGCCACGCCAGGCGCAGGTGGCCCTGATGGTCGAATCGCTCGGCAGGCAAAGTGCAGGCCTCAAAGGCCCGGATAAATTCCTGATCTGTCATTACTGGTCTGGCCTCGATTTTATGGTCCGGCGCTTGCAAAAACACACCTGATTTGGTTGTATATACAACCTCGTTGAGTCAACCCATGGCCCCCATGACCCAATCAGTCCCCCGCTACCAACTGGTCAAAGCCTACATCATGGACGGCATCGAGCGTATGCTGTGGCCCGAGCATCACCGGGTACCGTCGGAAAATGAGTTGGTGGAAGCCTGCAAGGTCTCGCGGATGACCGCCCGCCGGGCACTGGATGAACTGACGGAATCCGGCATACTTTACCGTGTCCAGGGTCGGGGCACCTTTGTCGCGCCCAGAAAGCTCCAGTCACCGGTATTGAAAATACGCAATATCGCCGAAGAAGTCGGCGAGCGCGGCGGCCATTATTCCAATGAATTGCTTTTGTTGCAAAAAGAGGTCTGCCCGGATCAGTTCTGCAACCTGTTTGGCATGGACGAGCCGGATACGGTATTCCACTCGATTATGGTACATCAGGAAGATCAGCAGCCTATCCAGATAGAGCAGCGCTACGTGCATCCGGCGAGCGCGCCTGACTACCTCAAACAGGACTACAGCGCCCTGACCCCGAACGTTTACCTGTCCCGGGTAGCGCCGCTCACCGAGGCCCGCCATGTCATCGAAGCCATGGCAGCGGATCAGTTTTTGCGCAAGACCCTGAAGCTCGCCGAGTTCGAGCCTGTGCTACTCATCAACCGTACCACCTGGTCTGGCGAGCAACTGGTCAGCCACTGCCAATTATTTCATCCCGCGAGCCGATTCCGGCTCACCGGAAGCTTCAAGTCAGAACATCAACTGACCGAATTATAGAAGGAAAGTAGTCCCTATGAGCCAAGATCCGAGAATTGACCCGACCCGGGTTATCAAGGCACCCACCGGCAGCGAGCTGAATGCCCGCTCGTGGCTGACTGAAGCGCCGCTGCGCATGCTGATGAACAACCTCGATCCGGAAGTCGCGGAGTTACCCGAGCAACTGGTTGTCTACGGCGGGATCGGTCGCGCCGCCCGGGATTGGGCCTGTTATGACAAGATCGTCGAAGTGCTCAAAGAACTGGACGACGATGAAACCCTGCTGGTCCAGTCCGGCAAACCCGTTGGCGTCTTCAAGACCCACCCTGATGCGCCCCGGGTGCTGATTGCCAATTCCAACCTGGTCCCCCACTGGGCCAATTGGGAGCACTTTCATGAACTGGATCGCAAGGGCCTGATGATGTACGGCCAGATGACCGCCGGCTCGTGGATTTATATCGGCAGTCAGGGCATTGTCCAGGGCACCTATGAAACCTTTGTCTCCATGGCCACAACCCACTTTGGCGGCGATCTGAAAGGTAAATGGATCCTCACGGGCGGGCTTGGCGGCATGGGCGGCGCCCAGCCTCTCGCCGCGACCATGGCCGGTGCCTCGATGCTCGCCGTCGAGTGTGACGAGTCCCGCATCGACAAGCGCCTGGAGACCCGGTATCTGGACTACAAGACCGGCGACCTCGACGACGCGCTGGCCAAGATCAACAACGCCTGCGCCAAGGGCGAAGCTATCTCCGTGGGTTTGCTGGGCAATGCCGCCGAGGTGTTCCCGGAACTGGTGCGCCGGGGCGTGCGTCCCGATGCGGTTACCGATCAGACCAGCGCCCACGACCCGCTGAACGGCTACTTGCCAAAAGGCTGGACACTCAAACAGGCGGAAGAGCTGCGCAAGACCGATCCGGAACGTGTCGTCCGGGAAGCCAAAGCTTCCATGGCCTTGCAGGTCGAAGCCATGTTGGACTTCCATAATCAGGATATTCCAACCTTCGATTACGGCAACAACATCCGCCAGATGGCGATGGAAGAAGGCGTGGCGAAGGCTTTTGATTTTCCCGGCTTTGTCCCCGCCTACATCCGCCCCCTGTTCTGCCGCGGCGTCGGTCCGTTCCGATGGGTAGCCCTGTCGGGCGATCCGGAAGATATCTACAAAACCGACCAGAAAGTCAAAGAGCTGATCCCCGACGATCCCCATTTGCACAACTGGCTGGATATGGCCAAAGAGCGCATCCAGTTCCAGGGACTGCCTTCAAGAATTTGCTGGGTGGGCCTCGGCGATCGTCACAGACTCGGGCTGGCTTTCAACGAAATGGTCAAAAACGGCGAACTGAAAGCACCGGTTGTGATTGGCCGGGATCATCTGGATTCCGGTTCGGTCGCCAGCCCCAACCGGGAAACCGAAAGTATGAAAGACGGATCTGACGCTGTATCTGATTGGCCCTTGCTTAACGCCATGCTCAACGTCGCGGGCGGCGCAACCTGGGTCAGTCTGCATCACGGCGGCGGGGTCGGCATGGGCTTTTCCCAGCACTCCGGCATCGTGATTTGCTGTGACGGTAGTGATGCTGCCGCAGCGCGGATCGAAAGAGTGCTGTTCAATGATCCGGCCACCGGCGTGATGCGCCATGCGGACGCGGGTTACGACATCGCTGCGGATTGTGCCCGGCAGCAAGGCCTGAATCTTCCCATGATTACCGGTTAAGGGGTATTGCATGAACACATTTTTACTGAAACCGGGCAAACTGACCCTCGCGGATTGCCGGCGGATTTATCAAGGCCACCTTGCCATTGAGCTGGATAGCAGTTGTCGCGAAGCGGTCGCAAAATCCAGTGATACCGTCGCCCGGGTTATCTCGGAAAAACGCACGGTTTACGGCATCAATACCGGCTTCGGCCTGTTGGCATCCACACGGATCCCGGAAGAAAAACTCGAGCTGCTGCAAAAAAGCCTGGTGCTCTCCCATGCGGCGGGCGTCGGCAAACTGCTACCGGATAACCTCGTGCGCCTGCTGATGGTGCTCAAGCTGTCGAGCCTGGCCCAGGGCTACTCCGGTATTCGCCAGGAAACCCTTGATGCACTTCTGACACTCCTCAATCACGAGATCTATCCCTGCATTCCCGAAAAGGGCTCGGTGGGCGCTTCCGGCGATCTGGCGCCTCTCGCCCACATGAGCTGCGCGCTGATCGGCATCGGCGACGTGCGCCACAAAGGCAAGCTCATGCCCGCAACCGACGGACTTGCCAAAGTGGGTCTGGAGCCTCTGGTCCTCGGCCCTAAAGAAGGTCTGGCCCTGCTCAACGGAACCCAGTGCTCCACGGCGCTGGCACTGGCGGGACTGTTTGCCGCGGAGAATAATTTCAGCGCCGCCCTGGTGGCCGGTGCCATGTCCGTTGAAGCCTCCCTTGCCTCCGTGGCGCCTTTTGATCACCGTATCCATGCGGTGCGCGGCCACAAGGGACAGATCCAGGTGGCCGAAAATCTCAGTCATTTGCTCAAGGGCAGCGAAATCAACAAGTCCCACATCAACTGCGACCGCGTTCAGGATCCCTACTCGCTTCGCTGTCAGCCCCAGGTCATGGGTGCCTGCCTTGATCACATGCGCTACACCGCCTCGGTGTTGTTGACCGAAGCCAATGCCGTCTCCGACAATCCGCTGGTGTTTGCTGACGACAATGAAATCCTGTCAGGCGGCAATTTTCATGCGGAACCGGTAGCTCTGGCCGCCGACACCCTGGCGATATCCATCGCCGAAGTCGGCGCCATATCGGAGCGGCGCATCGCGCTGTTGCTGGACAAGAATCTCTCCACCTTACCGGCTTTCCTCGTCGAAGACAGTGGCGTCAACTCCGGCTTTATGATCGCTCAGGTCACCGCCGCTGCACTGGCGAGCGAAAACAAGTCACTCGCCCATCCGGCGTCGGTGGACAGCCTGCCCACCTCCGCCAATCAGGAGGACCATGTCAGCATGGCGACCTACGCCGCCCGCCGGCTTGGCGACATGACGGCAAATTCAGCAGGAATTGTCGCGGTGGAATTGCTCGCAGCTGCCCAGGGGATAGATTTCCGGGCGCCATTGAAAACTTCTACCAGATTGGCAGAAGCCCATCAGGCGCTGCGCAAGCGGGTGCCATTTTATAAACAGGATCGTTATTTCGCGCCGGATATCGACGCCGTGACGGACATGATTGCTAAAGGTGAGTTTAACGGCTTCGCTACAGACTCGGAATTACCGACTCTGGGGTAGAGGTGTATGCCTGACTTGAACCGGCACCTGCCCGAGGTATTGCGTCAAATATCTCCCGGTGCCGGTTTCCAGATGTCAAAAGGTGCTCGGCGAGCAATTCATTTTTTATAGTCACTGGGCGCACAGCCGTACTCGGCTTTGAACGCTCTGCTGAAATAGGCGTGAGAGGCAAACCCGGACTTGTGGGTCACCTGACTGGGTTTGTGCCCTTCTTCCAGTAAATTCACCGCATGATCCAGACGAGCTCTGCGCAGGATTTCCGCCGGACTATTGCCCGTCAGTGCCTTTATCTTGCGTTGCAACTGGCGCTCACTGAGGGCCAACTCTTTCGCC
>JASBTO010000157.1 GCA_030148365.1 Kangiellaceae bacterium | reverse complement strand
CTGGCTGCGACAGGCTGAAAGACGCGCGGGGTCGCCGGCCAGCTCAATGGCCTTGCGGCGATAGTCTTCGCCATTGGCACAGATCAACGCGTTTAATCCCAGATACCGGTTCAGTGCCGCGCTCATCCGGGACAGCACCGTATCCCCGGCCCGGCACAGGATGGGTACACCGGCGTGCAGCATCGACACCGCCGTGGCGCCGCCGTTGTAATGCCAGGTGTCCAGGCACAGGTCCGCCAAGCGGGCGCGTGCCAGGTGGGCACTGGCCGGTACCGCCTCGGCGAAAATCAGCCGCTGCTCCAGATCCCGCTTGGCGGCGACAGCCTGCAAATTGGCGCGAAACCGCCGGCGGCCGCCATCATAAAGCCAGAGCACCGCGTCGGGAATGTCGGCAAGTATATCCAGCCAGCAATCGAACAACTCCGCCGAAATCTTGTAGCTGTTATTGAAACTCGCCAGCACGACACCGGTTTCCGGCAAGCCCTGGCTGGCGCGGGTCGGCGCATCAGGGCTTGCAGGGCGCGGCGGTACCGGCAACAAGGGTCGGCGCAGGCGAATAATATTTTCCCGGTAGTGAGCGCCGGCCTGCGTCGGCAGGGTGACCGGATCGGCGATGAAATAGTCGATAAACTCCGCCTGCATACTGGCCAGATAGCCCAGCCAGCTGATCTGCACGGGTGCGGGCCGTAGCGCCAGCACTTCCGGTACGGCGCCCCGGGTAAAGCCGCCAAGATCCACCAGGATACCAATGCCGTCGGCGCGGATCCGATCGGCAATGGCGGCAAAATCCATCGCCTCGCAATCGACGAACTCGTCGCAAGCGGCCCGAATGCGCGCCCGGACCGGGTCCCGTCCCGGTTGCAGGGAATAGGCATGGATCGCAAACTCACTGCGATCATGGTGGCCAAACAGATCCGCGATCAGCTGGCCGACGGCATGATCGCAAAAATCCGGGGAAATATAGCCAATGCGGATCAGCGCTTGCGGCTCACCCCGGTCGCCGTCAGGCTCCCTGGCGAAGGCCGCGGCGGCATCACCGATCTGGCGGGCGAAGTTTTCGGTGAGCTTTGTATTCAGGGCTTCCGGCAGGCCCAGACTATTGAGAATATGGGGATTCAGGGACGCCTCGGTGGCTTGCGGATCAACGGTCTGCAGCCTCGGGACCAGGCGCGCCAGGGTGCTCTGCAACTGCTGCCAGTCACCGTTCAGCGCCTGCAAATAGGCCAGCCGGAATTCCGCATCCAGATAATCGGGCTTCAGGGTCAGTGCCCGTTGCAAGGCCTCGGTGGCCGCGTCTTCCTGCCCGGTTTTTTCCAGCAGCAGGGCATAATTGAAGCACAGCAGGCTATTATCCGGGTCCAGTTGCAGGGCTTGCCGGTAGGCATGGCGGGCATCTTCGAATATGCCCAGGTACTGCAGGCAGATCGCCAGATTGTGCCAGGCTCGAGGATCTCGGGGTGATTGCCGCAAACTGCGACGATAAAGTTCCATGGCCCTTGCCCAGTCCCGGGAGGCAAAAGCCACCTCCGCGGCCACGGTAACGGCGCCATACTCAGCGCCGCCCTTGGCGAGCGCCTGATCAATGGCGCGCCGGGCCTCCGGCAGCCGCCCGAGCGCCTTGAGGATGCGGGCCTGATTGACATGGACCGCCGCAAATCCGGGGTCCGCCTGCAAGGCCAGCTCGATTGACTGCAGGGCCTCGCCGGCAGCGCCTTGCTGGAACAGGGCGACACCGAGCATATGCAGCACGTCGGCGTCTTTCGGGGTCCGCGCCAGGATTGCCTGGTACTGCCGGATCGCTGCGTCGAGACGCCCGCTCTGGTGATCCGCCAGGGCTTTCTGCTTGAGATCATCGATGGATTCGGCCACGAAAACCGGCCCTCAGAAGTTAACGGACATCGCGGTCAGGGATATTAACGCGGGCCGCCGGGGAAAACCACTTCCCGCCCGCCGGATGTTTATTACCGGGCCGTTTACCGCTATAATTCGCGCCCGATACCCATTTAACCGAGTTACAGAAAACATTATGGCGTGGTCTAAACTGATTAGCACGGCGGCAGCGGCACTGATTACACTCAGCCTCGCGGCAGCCGCGAACGCGACCCACCTGAGCCAGGACCGGGAAGAGTCCCGCCTGGAGCCCATCGGCCAGGTGTACATGGAAGGCGACGAAGTCCCGACTGTTTCCAATAATCCGGTCGTGGCTGCGGACACCGCCAGCGACGAGCCCCGCTCCGGGGAGGCCGTATTCACCGCCGCCTGCAAAACCTGTCATGCCAGTGATTCGGCCATTCCGAATGCGCCCAAATTCGGCAACCAGAGTGACTGGGAGCCGCGCATCGCCAAGGGCGAAGATGTGCTGCTGAGCTCCGTCAAGAATGGTCTGGGTGCCATGCCGCCCATGGGCATGTGCATGGATTGCTCTGACGACGAACTGGAAGCGGCCATCGAGCACATGATTTCCGGCGTCCAGTAATCAGCTTCCGTTACACCCGAAAGGCCGGCATCGCCGGCCTTTTTTTGTGCCTGGCGCACAGTTCTTTCCGGCCCCCTGGCTGTGATTGCGCAAAGTCCGGCAGCCGGGCCCGGAAAAATTCCCCGTTCTTTTGACCTTCGCGCCCCGGCACCCTATAGTTTCAAGGCTTTATAATTTTTTCTGTTCACTTGAGGGAAAGCCATGTCCTGTGCCAAAGCCGCATTGGTGGGGTTGTTGACGGTCGCCTGCAGCCTGTCCGTGATTGCCGCCGAAAAAACCGACTCCGATGACAAGAAGTGGGATGTGAACAAGCCCCCGGGTAAAGCCTATTTTGCCGATATCGATGTCAGTGAAGGCACCTGGATGAACCTCGACGTCAGCCCCGACGGCAAGACCATCGCCTTCGACCTGCTCGGCGATATCTACGTGCTGCCGGTCAGCGGTGGTGAGGCAAAGAACATCACCAACTCCATTGCCTGGGACATGCAGCCGCGCTTTTCGCCCGATGGCAGCCGGTTGGCGTTCACCTCCGATCAGGGTGGCGGCGACAATATCTGGCTGATGAACCCTGACGGCAGTGAACAGGTCGCGGTCACCAACGAAAGTTTCCGCCTGCTCAACAACCCGGTCTGGAGCCCTGACGGGCGCTTCATAGCGGCGCGCAAGCACTTCACCGGCCAGCGCTCCCTCGGTGCCGGTGAGATCTGGCTCTATCACAAGTCCGGCGGCACCGGCGTGCAACTCAACAAGCGCCCCAATGAGCAGAAGGATCTTGGCGAGCCCGCCTTCACCCCCGACGGCCGTTATGTGCTTTATTCCCGCGATACCACCCCGGGCCCGGTCTTCGAGTACAGCAAAGACTCCAACCAGCAGATTTACGAGATCTTCCGGATCGACCGGGAGACCGGCGAAACCGAATCCCTGGTGTCAGGTCCCGGCGGCGCGGTACGTCCGACGCCTTCCCCGGACGGCAAGTACCTCGCCTTTGTACGCCGGATCCGCAACCAGTCCAGCCTGTTTCTGAAAGACATGACCACCGGCGAGGAACTTCCGATTTACGAAAACCTTGATCGGGACATGCAGGAAACCTGGGCGATTCATGGCGTCTACCCGAACTTTGCGTGGACGCCGGACAGCAAATCCATCTTCTTCTGGGCCGGCGGTAAAATCCGCCGCATCGGCATCGACAGCCGCGAAGTCGCGGTCGTGCCCTTCCACATCAAGGACAAGCGGGAGATGCGGGAAGCCGTGCGCTTTGAGGTTGATGTCGCGCCGGATCAGGTCGATGTGCGCATGCTGCGCTGGCTGACCCTGTCACCGCGCGGCAACAAGGCCGTGTTTCAGGCCCTCGGCTACCTGTACATCATGGATTTGCCCGACGGCAAACCGCGCCGCCTGACCCGCCAGGATGAGCACTTCGAGTTGTACCCGTCCTTTTCCCGGGACGGGCAGTGGATTGTCTATTCCACCTGGAACGATGAGCAACTCGGCAGTATCCGCAAAATCAATGTATTCGGGGAAAAGCCCCAGGTGCTGACCCGCGAGCCCGGCCACTATATCGCGCCCCGGTTTTCACCCCACGGCCGCAATGTGGTCTATGAAAAAATCGAGGGCGGCTACCTCACCAATCCCAAATACTCCATGCAACCCGGGATCTACCGCGTCAGCGCCAATGGCGGCGGCAGCGATTTTGTTACCAACAACGGTTCGGATGCGTTTTTTGCCAAGGCGACCGACCGGATTTTCATGAAACGCACCCGCCGCGAAGGCGAAGTGGTCATCTCGGAGCTGGTCAGCACCGATTTTGCCGGCGACAAGCTGCGCAGTCATTACGAGGGCGAGTGGATTGATGAATTCTCCGTGTCCCCGGATGCCACCTGGCTGGCTTTCAGCCAGCGATATCACGTCTATGCGGCGCCCTTCGTGGAAGGCGGCGTCTCCATCGGAACCGGCCCCAAAGCTGACAATCTGCCGGTCCGGCGCTTCAGTGAGTTCTCCGGAGAATCGCTTGCCTGGTCAAGCGATGGCGCGACCCTGTCCTGGTCCCTCGGGCCGACCCTGTACTACCAGCAAGTCGCGCAAGTATTTGACTGGCAGAAGCCCGAAAATGACGCACAGGACAGCGACGATAGCGGGCAGACCGCGGGCAACGAGCAAGCGCCCCAACCGGATAGCCTGACCGTAAAACTCGCCGTCGATGCCGACAAGCCCGAAGGTATCACCGCACTGACCGGCGCCCGCATCATCACCATGAAGGGCGATGAGGTGATTGAGGAAGGCACCCTTGTCATCGATGGCAACCGTATCCTTGCCGTCGGTGCCGGGGTCGAGATCCCCGATGATGCGAAGGTTATCGACGTCAAGGGCAAGACCATTATTCCCGGACTGGTGGATGTGCACTGGCATGGCTCCATGGGGCAGAGCGAAATCATTCCCCAAAACAGCTGGGTGAACTACGCGTCTCTCGCCTTCGGCGTCACCACCATTCACGATCCGTCAAATGACACCACGGAAATATTCGCCGCCAAAGAGCTGCAACAGGCTGGCCGGATTGTGGGACCCCGGATTTTCTCTACGGGCACCATTCTCTACGGTGCGACCCACTCTATTACCGCCGAGGTGAACAGCGTCGAGGACGCCAAGCAGAACCTGCAACGTTTGAAGGCGGTCGGCGCCTTCTCGGTAAAAAGCTACAACCAGCCGCGCCGCGATCAGCGCCAGCAAATCCTTGAAGCCGCCAGGCAACTGAACATGATGGTCGTTCCCGAAGGCGGCTCCCTGTTCCAGCACAATATGTCGATGGTCGTGGACGGCCATACCGGTATCGAACACTCCATCCCGGTCGCGGCCGCCTATGATGACGTCATGCAGCTCTGGGGCCAGAGCCGCACCGGCTATACGCCGACGCTCGTGGTCGCCTACGGCGGCATCTGGGGCGAGCATTACTGGTATGCCGAGTCGGATGTCTGGAAGCACCCGGTGCTGTCCCGGTTTGTGCCCCGCAACTACCTCGAGCCCCGCTCCGTGCGACGCATCATGGCGCCCACCGAGGATTACAACCATTTCAATATCGCCAAGGTGGCCAAGCAACTCCACGATGCCGGCGTCTCGGTTCAGCTGGGCGCGCACGGCCAGCGTGAAGGTCTCGGCGCCCACTGGGAGCTGTGGATGTTCGGCCAGGGCGGCATGACGCCGCTGGAAGCCCTGCAAGCCGCCACCATCAATGGTGCCCGGTACCTCGGCATGGACAAGGACATCGGCTCACTGGAAGCGGGCAAGCTGGCGGATCTGGTAATCCTCAATGCCAATCCGCTCAAGAACCTCCGCAATTCGGAAAAAATTGACCAGGTAATGCTTAACGGGCGCTTGTTCGATACTGACACCATGAACGAAGTCGATAGCGGCGACCGGGACAAGTTCTGGTTCGAGTAAGCGTCGGTCGGACGGTCTGATCCGGCCTGTCCCCATCCCGGGCCATTTGGCCCGGGATGGGGATTCTGCACTTGCCGGACCGTCGTCGACCCGGCACACTGTCAAGATTCAACAAGAATAATCAGCGGCTTGCATTCCGGTTGGCGCGACTTTCGCCAGCTCACGTTGAGTCGTCACCGACGGCTTTGGTCAGGGAGACCTGTTCATGAGAAAGCTGAACAAGATTCTGATTTTTTTCTTCGCAATTGCGACTTTCGCCCTGATGTTCTTTGCCAGCAATATCAACAACCCCATGATGCTGGCCGTGGCACTGATGTTTATGGCCTGGGCGCTGCTGCCCTATTGCCTGCTGTGGCTATTCAATGGCAAGGCCCGCTCCCACGGTTCAGCCATCGCCATGTTGCCCTTCCTGCTGATCATCGGCGGCCTGGGCAACTACCTCTACATCGACAGCCTGTTTATCGAACACGATGCCCAGAGCGCCCTGGGGCTGGTCGCCGTTCCCGTTTATCAACTGATTGCCGTCGGCCTCTACTGGCCCACCAAAATCTGGGTGGAACGGGATCTCATCGACAACGAAAACGGCATTCGCACCGGGACCCGGGCCTGAGGTTTTTCATTGGTATCTGAGATAAGAAATCCCTGTAGCACCGCAGACCTGTGACTTGCCACGGGAATTGCCGGGGGTTTCCCCGGCAGATTTAACATTGACCGGCAACCCGTATATCATTGTGGGCCATTTTTGCAAGCAACAGGTAGTAATGTGCAGATAGCCGATAAAACCGTGGTCAAGATTGACTACACCGTTCGCAACAGCGATGGCGTATTGATTGACACTTCCGAAGAGCGGGAACCCCTCGCCTACTTACACGGATTCAACAACATCATTCCCGGCCTCGAGCAGTCCCTGACCGGCAAGGCGGAAGGTGACAAGTTTACCGTCAGCGTCGAACCCGCCAACGCCTATGGCGAGCGCAACGATGAACTGGTCAAGGTCGTGCCGAAGCAGGCATTCCAGGGCGTCGACAAGATCGAAGCCGGCATGCAGTTTCAGGCAGAGTCCCCCCAGGGACCGCAGATGATCACCGTCAGCAAGGTCGAAGGCGACGACGTGACCGTCGATGGTAACCATCCCCTCGCCGGCCAGACGCTGAAATTCGAAGTGGAAGTCATGGAAGTCCGCGAGGCCAGCGAAGACGAAATCGCCCACGGCCACGCCCACGGCCCTGAAGGCCACTAACCCGTTCGGGTAATCCCCGATCCGCCGGAGTTACTCCGGGCGGATCACGACTGAGCCAGCATGGCCCTTAACCCGGCAATGCTGGCTTTGTCTTTCTCCTTCTTCTGCTCAGGCGACAAAGGCTCGCCCTTGCCTTCCCAATCCAGATCATCTTCGGGTATTTCCGCCAGGAACCGGCTCGGTTCGCAGCGCATCTCCTCACCGAACCGGGCGCGCTTGCGACACAGGGTAAAGGTCAGGGTTTGCTGCGCCCGGGTGATCCCGACGTAGGCCAGCCGCCGCTCTTCCTCGATATCCTCCGCCTCAATGCTCGACTTGTGAGGCAGCAACTCCTCTTCCATGCCGACCAGATAGACATGGGGGAACTCCAGCCCCTTGCCGGCGTGCAGGGTCATCAGCTGCACCTGGTTGTCATTGTCCTCTTCTTCATTGCGTTCCAGCATGTCCCGCAACAACAGGTTGTTGACCGCGACCTGCAGGGGATCGTCACTGGTTTCATATTCTTCAAGGGACTTCTCCACCCAGCCGAGCAATTCCATGATGTTGTTCCAGCGATACTCCGCGGCTTTCGGGGTATTGGCATTTTCGTGCAGATAGCCGTGATAACCGATGCGGCTGACCAAATCATGGATGACGCCGATAGTGTCACCGCGAGCGGCATTGTCGGCGGCCGAGCCGATGGTTTCGGCGAACTTGCGGATAGACTGCAGGCCCCGGCCCGGCAGCACCTGCTCGAGGCCCATTTCGAAACAGGCCTCATAGAGGCTGACATTGCGGCGCTGGGCGTAGAGCCCGAGCTTTTCCAGGGTGGACGGGCCTATCTCCCGTTTCGGTGTATTGACGATGCGCAGGAAGGCGTTGTCATCATCCTGGTTGACCAGCAGGCGCAGGTAAGCCATGACATCCTTGACCTCTGCGCGGGAGAAAAACGACGTCGAGCCGGAAATCTTGTAGGGCACCTGATTGGCGATCAGGGTTTTTTCCAGGATCCGGGCCTGGTGGTTGCTGCGGTACAGAATTGCAAAGTCCCGGTAGCCGCCCGGCGTTTTCAGGCGGCGGGAAATGATTTCCCCGACCACCCGCTGGGCCTCGTCCTCTTCATTGGCCAGTTGCAGCACCCGCAGTTCTTCGCCGTAAACCTTGTCTGACCACAGCTTCTTCTCGAACACGTGGGGATTGTTGGCAATCAGGGTGTTGGCGGCTTTCAGGATGCGGCCACAGGAGCGGTAATTCTGCTCCAGCTTGACGACTTCCAGACGCGGATAATCCTTTTGCAACAGTTCCAGATTTTCCGGCTGCGCACCCCGCCACGAATAGATGGACTGATCGTCATCGCCGACCACGGTGAAATCACCGGCAGCGCCACACAGGAGTTTGACCAGCTCGTACTGGCTGGTATTGGTGTCCTGGTATTCATCGACAAGCAGATAGCGGATGCGGGCCTGCCAGCGCTCCCGGACTTCCAGATTGTCCCGAAGCAGTAATCCCGGTAGCAGGATCAGATCGTCAAAATCGACGGCATTGTAGGCCCGCATCGAGCGGACATAGGCTTCGTAAATCTTCGCCTGGACATGGAGGTCCTGGTTTTCGGCAGTCGCGGCGGCCTGCTCCGGCAGTACCATGTCATTCTTCCAGTTGGAAATCTGCTGTTGCAGTTCCTGGTACTTGGACTTGTCCGAATCCCCCTCCCGATAGCCCAGATCCCGCAACAGGGCCATCGCGTCCTGTTGATCGAAAATCGTGAAATTGGCCTTCATGCCGAGCACCTTGTGCTCCTTGCGGATGAAGTTCAGGCCAAAATTGTGGAAGGTCGAGACCGTCAGCCCCTTGCTCCTGTCCGAGCCCAGCAATTTGCCGACCCGCTCCTTCATCTCCCGGGCGGCCTTGTTGGTGAAAGTCACCGCCATGACATGGCGCGGATCGTAACCGCATTGCTCGATCAGGTAGGCGATCTTGCGGGTGATCACGGAGGTCTTGCCGCTACCGGCGCCCGCCAGTACCAGCAGCGGGCCCCGGATAGACTCCAGAGCCTGTTGTTGTCGGGGATTCAGAGAAGGAAGTGCCAAAACGGGTATTGATTCTTGTTGGAAATCGCCGGCAAGTTTAGCAAGCCACCGATCAATTTTCGAAAGACTTTTTGACCGGATTCTTTAAGCATTTGAAAGCTCAGTCTATTTTTCTTTGAGCGGAATTTTCAGATAGCGGTTACCCGAGGCATCGGCCGGAGGCAGCTCCCCGGCGCAGATATTCACCTGCAAGGCCGGCAACAGCAGGCGGGGCGCTGCCAGCCCGGCATCCCGGGCATGGCGCATGGCCACATAGTCAGCCTGATTGGTGTTATCGCGTAGATGCAGATTGTCGGCTTTTTGCTCCGCGACCGTCACCGATGCCACCGGCTGCCGGTTGTCGCCCGGATAGTCATGGCTCAGCATCAGCCGGGTTTCCGGCGGCAGGGCGAGAATTTTCTGTATGGAATCATACAGCTGATCGGCATTCCCGCCGGGGAAATCGGCGCGGGCACTGCCCACTTCCGGATGAAACAGCGTATCGCCAATGAAGGCACAGTCGTCAATCAGGTAGGTGATGCTGTCACTGGTGTGGCCCGGCGTTGCCATGACCCGGCCCGTCAGCTCGCCGATAACAAACGACTCCTCATCGACAAACAGGTGGCCAAACTGGCTGCCGTCGGCGCGGCAGTGATTACCGAATATCGGCGCAAAGTGCTGTTGCACCTTGATGATCCCCGCACCGATGCCGATGGTGCCGCCGGCTTGTGCCTGCAGGGCCTTGGCCCCGGTCAGGTGATCGGCATGGGCGTGGGTTTCCAGGATCCAGGCCAGGGTCAGATCATGGCCCTGCAGGCAAGCGAGGATACGGTTGAGGTGATCGTGGCGGATCTGACCGGTTTCATAGTCAAAATCCAGCACCGGATCCACGACGGCGGCGCTGCCGCCTTCATGGTCGGCAATGACGTGGGAAAAACTGCCGGTCTGCTCGTGATAAAAGGATTCAAGCAACATCGGGGGGCTCCAGTCTCGGGTCCATCTGACATCAGTATATTAAATTTGCCTAAATTAGCAACTTGTAATATGCATCGATCTCCGCTAACATCTTTCCGGTACTTTACCAGTTACGGACCGCCATGAGCGCCAATGCCTCCACTACCGAAATCCATGCCCTGGCGGCCAATGCCGGCCAGGCTGCGGATCTGCTCAAATCCATGGCCCACCCGGTGCGGCTGCTGTTGCTGTGCCTGCTTGCCGATCGGGAGTACTCCGTCAGCGAGTTGAACCTCGAAGTCCGGATCAGCCAGTCCGCACTGTCCCAGCACCTGGCACGACTGCGCAGAGAGCAGCTGGTCACGACCCGGCGTGCGGCGCAGAGCATTCACTACCGGCTCGCCAATCCTGCGGTTACCCGGATTATCCAGACCCTGCAGGAAGCCTATTGCCCGGACCGGGATACACCCGAGTCGGCCGGAGATATGCCGTGAACGATCTGACCCAACAACTGGTAACGGAGGCCAAAGCCAAAATTACGGAAACCGGCATTGACGACGCCCATGCCCGACTGGAAAGTTTCCCTCTGATACTCGATGTCCGGGAGCCGGAGGAATTCCAGGCCGGCAGCCTGCCGGGTGCTATCAATCTGCCCCGCGGCCTGCTCGAATTCAGGATTTTCTCCGACCCGCAAATCTGCGCCTCCGAAGGCGATATCGGGCCCCTGCAGAAACAGCCCGTCCTGGTCTACTGCCGCACGGGCGGCCGCTCGGCGCTGGCCACCCGAACCCTCCAGTCACTCGGTTTCGAGAACCCGGAATCTCTGGCGAACGGTTTCGAGGGCTGGCAAAACGCCGGCTTGCCGGTTACGAGGCAGCGGTGATGGACGCCTTACCCTGGTTTGCCATCGGCGGCGGTGCCCTCATCGGCCTGTCGGCCACCTTGCTGATGCTGGCCAATGGTCGTATCGCGGGGATCAGCGGTATTTTCTTCAACAGTCTCGGTGGCCCGGTCAACGAGCGGCTCTGGCGTCTGCTGTTTCTGGCCGGCCTCATTATCGGCGCCGCCGTCACCCTCGCCTGGCTACCCGACTACCCGCCCGCGCGGGAGGGTTTTCCCTTGGCGCTGGTCATTATCGCCGGTCTGGTGACAGGCATGGGTACCCGGCTGGGCAGCGGTTGTACCTCCGGACACGGGATCTGCGGGATCAGCCGCCTGTCGGGCCGTTCGGTGGCAGCGACCCTCGTGTTCATGGCCAGCGCCATGGTCACGGTCTTTGTCGCCCGCCATTTACTGGGGGCCGGATAATGCGGCTGCTGGTAGCCACCCTCTGTGGCCTGCTGTTCGGCGCCGGGCTGGCATGGTCCGAAATGATCCGCCCCGAACGGGTTCTGGGCTTTCTGGACGTTGCCGGCGACTGGGATCCGACCCTCGCCTGGGTTATGGCCAGCGCCCTGGTCGTCAGCCTGCCCGGATTTGCCCTGATCCGGACTCGCTCCCGACCATTGCTGGCGGCCCGCTTCCGGTTGCCGACGTCCGCAGGCATTAACGGGACTTTGCTGGCCGGCGCCGGCATTTTCGGCGTGGGCTGGGGCCTTGCCGGCTACTGCCCGGGTCCTGCGCTGGCGGCGCTCAGCTACAATCCGGGCGAAGCTTTGTGGTTTGTGGCCGCCATGGCCATCGGTGGGGTTATCGCTGGCCGCGAGTGGCGGGATTCACCGGCTGATAAAAAGCCGTTGCCAGATCCGCCGGCGCCGCCATGAGACTGCTGCAAAAGGCCAACAGATGCTGGCCGAGCCGCTTGCCGCCTTTCCTCGGGATGGTACCGCGCCCGAGATAATGAGCGAGGTTGAGCTTGCCGAGCACATAGCCGGAGTGGCCGGGACGGGGCTGGGCATAAATCTCACGAGAGGCCGCTTGCAGTTCGGCGACCGACGGATGCCGGTAAGGCGGGCTCAGCAAATCTGACTCCTGCTCCGGATACAGAAAGGCAAAATCTTCCCGTATATTCAGCCGTTCAACCATCACCCGATAGACGGCATAGTGTCCGCAGGTGCCGACTATCTCCGCCATGGCCTCATTGACGAGAGTGCTGTTGGTGACGGCATATTTTTCCCGATCCAGCCCGAACAGCACGTGGGAATACTCGTGGCTGACAATCTGACCGATCCCTTCAAAGGTGTGGGCGAGATAATGTTTGAGATCACGGACCCGGTTCGGATCAGGGAGCTGGAAATAGTACTTGAGCGGTACCCGGGTCCGATCAAAATTCGCCTCCAGATGCTCGACGGACTCGTCAAAGGCAACCAGCCTTATTTCGAGCGTGGCAGCCGGGATTGATTTGCCGGCGACGGCGTGCAGATTATCGATCAGGGTCTCCATGACCGGGGGCAGATATTTGGCCACCATATCTTCGGGGATCAGTTTCGGCTTCCGGTAATTGTTCAGGCTTTTGGCCGCCTCCCAGGTCACCATAAAACGCCAGTCCCAACCCTGATAGTTGCCCGCATGCCACTCGTCGAATGCCGACGCGTCCTCGTCGCCATACTCACCGAGGCATTTTCGGGCCTGACAAGGCAGCCAGGACTGGGAAGCAATGTGATATCCGCCCAGCGTATCGAGAACCTGGACGCCATTGAAACGAACCAGCTTGTCGGCGGCGGGTACGGGAAGGGCCGCCATCAGGCCGGCTACAACAAGCAGCAACCCGCGTCGCCACCGGCCGGCTCGCCCGCGGCTGAGGGGCCCCGATACCGGGTAAACCTTGTGACTGTCCCTTGCCATGACTTCTCCTGAAGGTAGTGATCCAATCCTAACACCCCCGGACAAATCTGCAATTCCGGGGTTGGCGGACAGGATTACCGGATGTTTCACTGCGCGCCCGCTCCACAAGTGCATCCGGTTACAGCAGAACCGGGTCCGGATCCGCTAGAATGGTTGGGTTCGCGGCGCACCCGTCGACAGGAGTCTCTTATGTCTGAATTACGCTATCCGAATGAATCGAAGGAGTATCGCCAGGCCCGGGATGCTTTGCTGGAAGAGGAAAAGCGCCTGGTGGAGCAGGTCAAGGCTGTGGCGGCGCAGCGACGGCAGCTGCCCAGGGGCGGCAAGCTGAAGGAAGACTACCGGTTTACCGGCGCCAATGACCGAAACCTGGGGCAGGCAGTCAGCTTTGCGGAACTGTTCGGCGACCACTCTACCCTGCTGCTTTACAGCTACATGTTCGGCAAGCATTGGGACAAGCCCTGTCCGTCCTGCACGTCCCTGATCGACGGCTTCGATCGGGCCGCCATCTCCGTCGCGCGGGATGCGGCTCTGGTGGTGGTTGCCAAGGCGCCGGCCGAAAAGCTCAATGCCTGGGCCAGAGAGCGCGGCTGGTCCCACATTGATCTGGTCTCGGCGGAACACAATACCTATCTGACGGACTACCGGTGCCAGACCGGCGACGCCGACAAAGATCTGCAACCGGTCATGCAGGTCTTCACCCGGGATGGGGGAGATATCTACCATTTCTGGGGCACCGAAAGCATCGGCAATCATGTCGACACTGTCTGGGTTTACTGGAACCTGATGGACATGACGCCGGAGGGGCGTCCCGATGTCATGACGCCGCCACAGAATTTCCGCTCCGAATACCTGGAAAAGCATTACCTGTAACCCGTGAGGTCTGTATGAAAAAAGTTCTGGGAGTTTTTGATGCGCCCCGGCCCCACTGGGTCGGTGACGGATTTCCGGTGCACTCGCTGTTCACCTACCAGAGTCATGGTGAACAATTGAGTCCTTTTCTGATGCTCGACTATGCCAGCCCGACGCAATTCAAACCCTCGGAAGAGCCCCGCGGCGTCGGCGCCCACCCCCATCGCGGCTTCGAAACGGTCACCATTGTCTATGCCGGCGAGGTCTGCCACCGGGACTCCACCGGCGCCGGCGGCAAGATTGGTCCCGGCGATGTGCAATGGATGACCGCAGCTGCCGGGATTATTCATGAAGAGTTTCACTCCCCCGCCTTCACCCGTGCCGGGGGTGTCCTGGAAATGGTGCAACTGTGGGTCAATCTGCCGGCCCGGGACAAAATGGCCCGGCCCCGTTACCAGACGCTGCTCCGATCGGATATTCCCGACATCGACCTGGCGGATGCTGCGGGCAGTGTCCGGGTGATCGCCGGCCATTACGGTGACCATCAGGGACCGGCGCAGACCTTTACGCCGGTTACCGTTCTGGATGTCCGACTGAGCAAAGACAAGACCGCGGAATTTACGCTGACGGAAGGCCATACGCTGGCGCTGATCGTGCTGCAAGGCGCCATTACCCTGCACAGCGGTGAACAGGCCCGGGACGCACAAATGGTGGTGTTCGAGCGAGATCAGCAAGCGATTTCCGTGCAGGCCGATAGCGACTCCAGACTGCTGTTGCTCAGCGGCGAGCCTATCGACGAGCCGATCGTCGGCTACGGGCCCTTTGTGATGAATGACGAGGCGGAGATCCGCCAGGCGGTCGAAGATTTCAACAAGGGCGAGTTCGGACAACTCCCGGAAGCGACCTCCGGATAAATAGTAGAAGCGTCCGGTCGAGGCGTTCAGGACAGGGCTTTGACAAAGCGCTCGAGCTTCCGGAAACCGATAGCCTCGCCAAGATGGGTGGCGCTGATGCAATCCTCGCCGGCCAGATCCGCAATCGTCCGGCCGACCCGCAAGATCCGGTGATAGGCTCTGGCGGACAAACCCAGCCGCTCCATGGCGGCTTCCAGCAACTGCCGCCCGCCGCCATTGGCGCGGCAATGGCTGTCCAGTTCCCCGGCCACCAGGCAATCATTACATTTTCCCTGCCGTTCCAGCTGTCGCTGCCGGGCCGCCACTACCCGCTCCCGTACCACGGCGCTGGTTTCGCCTTCATGACGCCGGCGCGCCATCAGCTCCCGGGTCGGCAGCGCCGGCACTTCAATTTGCAGATCGATACGGTCAATAAACGGACCTGACAATTTGTTCAGGTAGCGACGGATCTGATTGGGGGAGCATCGGCAATTGCCCTGGGGATTACCGAAATGACCACAGGGGCAAGGATTCATGGCGGCCATCAACTGAAAGCGGGCCGGAAACTCCGCCTGTCGGGCCGCCCGGCTGATCGAGACCCGGCCTGACTCCATGGGTTCCCGCAGCATCTCCAGCACCCGCCGGTCAAATTCCGGCAATTCATCCAGAAACAGGACGCCGTTATGGGCCAGGGAGATTTCCCCGGGCCGCGGATGGGAGCCGCCCCCTACAAGCGCCACCGCCGAGGATGAGTGATGAGGCTGGCGCACCGGTCGGGTGCGAAACTGGCTGATATCGAAGCCCTGTTGGCTGATCGAGCGGATGGCCGCCGACTCCATGGCTTCCTCGTCGGACAGGGCGGGCAGGATCCCGGCCAGCCGGGTCGCCAGCATGGTCTTGCCGGTGCCCGGTGGACCAATCAGTAACAGGTTATGGTTTCCGGCTGCCGCGATTTCCAGCGCCCGCTTGGCGGCATACTGGCCGATCACCTGGTTCAGATCCGGCGCCCCGCGCACAGCATGATGGCCATTGAGCGGTGCCGGCGGTCGCAGTATGTCCTGGCCCATCAGACCGGCACACACTTCCAGCAAAGAGGCTGCGCCGCAACACCGACCATTTTGCACGAGACCCGCTTCGGCCAGATTTTCCTCCGCCACCACGAGACTACGCGCCGCCCCCCGGGCCGCAGCGGCAACGGGCAATACGCCTCGCACCGGCCTGAGTTCGCCGTTCAATGCCAGTTCCGCGGCAAATTCGTAGCGGTACACATCCGGCACCCTGAGTTGCTCCGACGCCAGCAGAATGCCGATGGCAATCGGCAGATCGAAACGACCGCCTTCCTTGGGCAAGTCGGCGGGCGCCAGATTGATGGTGATGCGCCGCATCGGAAATTCGTAGTTGGAATTGATGATGGCGCTGCGAACCCTGTCCTTGCTCTCCTTCACGGCCGCTTCCGGCAAGCCGACAATAGACAGAGACGGCAGCCCGTTGGACAGATGCACTTCCACGGTCACCAGGGGCGCATCAATACCTGCCGCGGCGCGGCTGTAGACTAGCGCGAGAGACATTGGCAGTCTCCCCGGAATTGAAGACAGCCTGCCTGTGCAGGGACAACAGATTGGGTCAGTGAAAACAGAACAATAGCCGACGGGCAAAAGCAGACGGTCATCCTTAACCTCCCGATATTCAATAATCTCCGCGCATCCTGCGCTATAACCAAGATAGCAAAGGCATGGAGGTTTGGAAAGAAAGGCAAGACCGGCCGGGCAAAGGCTGACGGTATTACCGGTTAACCGGATTAGGGTACTATTACCGGGCAGCGCGCTTTGCGTGTACCTGTCCCGAAAAATGCCGGGCAGCAGCGGGGGCAGCCCTGGGCACGGAGGTGACGAGTGTGTGCTGCGGGGGTCTCGCGAACATCCTTCGCGGGGCGGGGAAAAATAAAAAACCAGCAAGACCGGACATATGAGTGCTATAGACGACCCACAGTTTTTTTTCGTAGGCGGCCAGGGCAAGTCGGGGACCACCTGGCTGCAATTACTGCTCGATGCCCACCCGGCCATCAGTTGCCGGGGCGAAGGCCATTTGGTGGATTTCCTGATCCCGAACCTGGTTCAGGCCGTCCGGAATTACAACCAGCAACTCAATCATAACAATCAGCAGTTCCAGGAACTCGCCCCTTACCCCCTGTTACAGGAAGCAGAAGCCCGGGCGCTTTTGCGGGACGCCATCAAATCCCGGTTGCGGATGCAGACCGGCGGCAAACAACTGCCCGCGGTCGGCGAGCGCACGCCGGTGAATTCGGCCAATTTCCAGTTGCTTCATCAGCTGCTTCCGGGCGCGAAGTTTATTCATGTGCTTCGGGATCCGAGAGATGTTGCCGTCTCCATGTGGTTCCACGGGCAACGGGTCAATCCTGAGGAGGCCACCCGGAATTATGGCTCCCTGGAAAAACTGGTGCTGTCATTGATCGACAACTGGAAGTCGTCCCTCCAGTCAGTGCGGGCCTCCGCGGATCCGTTCAGAAATGACTATCTGGAAATCCGCTACGAGGACCTGAAGTCCGGCCCTGACGCTTTACAGAATATTTTCAAATTTCTCGGTGTTGAGGAGTCGGCCAAAGTTGCCGGAGCATGCATTGAGCAATGCAGTTTCCGGAAACTCTCCGGCGGGCGCCGTGAAGGGGAAGAAAACCGGAGCTCCCATTTCCGCAAGGGGATTGTCGGCGACTGGCGAAACCACGTTTCGGAAGAAGCGGTCGCGCGGATTGACGACATGCATGGCGATTTTCTGCAGCAGGAAGGTTATTCCGGTGCCTGATGACGGCGCGCCACGGGAATTGCTGTTTGCCTATGGCACACTGCTGCTGGAGCCGGTGCAACTGTCCGTGTTCTCGCGAACACCGGAAGTGCGCCCGGACACCCTGTCCGGATTCGCACTGTTTACCGTCGAGATCGACTCCGCCTCCGTGCTCGCCACGAGCGGCCGCAAGTCCCACCCGATTATCCGGCCCACCGGCCGGCCCGGCGATCAGGTCCCGGGCAAGATCCTGAAAATTACCGTCGACGAACTCGCCAAAGCGGATCGTTACGAGGTGGCGGAATATCGGCGCATTGCCGTCAACCTGGACTCAGGGTTCCGCGCCTGGGTGTATACCGACGCCGGTTAAGATCTAACTTTTGATTGCGTACGTCCAGACTACCGGCCGCCGCTTACTGGATCCGGATTTTCCTGTCCGCCACGGTTTCCCAATTGCCCTCGCCATCGCCGGCTTGCAGCTCCAGCAGGTGCCGGCCGGGACTCGCGCCGGAGAAATCGATGCTGGCCGAAAAGCCCGTCTTCCGGTTGTCGGCATAGGCCCCAAACCATTGCTCGGCGATATCCTGCCGTGGCCGGACCCGAACCTGTGCCGGTATTTCGACGCCGTCGAGCAGAAACCGGATGGCTTGTTGCGGATTGCCGGGCCAGAACGCCCAACCGCCTAACTCCACAATGCCGGAAACCCTGGCCCGCTTGTCGAGTCCTTCAAGGGCGCCGAGGGGTGGCAATTCACAAATGCTTGCTGTCGGTTGCCGGGACAGCCGATAGAAACTGAATACCTTGGCGCCCCGGTACAGCGACAGGAGCGATAGCCGGGACAGGTCATAACCGGCCGCGCACTGATCCCGCAGCAGTTCGAATTTTTCCCACGGATTGCTGGTAGAGTCCTCGATGATCAAGAGCGCCCTGTCAGGCCGATCCTTT
>JASBTO010000155.1 GCA_030148365.1 Kangiellaceae bacterium | reverse complement strand
GAAAAAATCCGCGCACGCCGTCTGCGTCACTATTTCAAGGAGGCCAGCAAGACCTTCCTGCATCCCGATACTATCACCAAGTCCAAACACGGGTTCGGATTGCCCTTCGGTCACTGGATGCGGGATCACGCGGCCTTGCGGACCTTTGCCTACGACAGCCTCGGGTCTCTCAAGGCGCGGGAATTTTTCCAGCCGGAATTCATCGACACCGCCATTCGCCTGCACCGGGAAGGTCATGCGTCCTACCATGGCGAGCAGGTCTGGATATTGATGATGCTGGAGCAATGGTTGGAGAAGCATGGCTGACCCGGAATTGCACGCTATGTTACGATAATCCGACCCCCTCTTTTCCAAAGGAACTGGAATATCATGGCAAGTGATAAGCCCAATCAACTCCCTCCCCAAAAGCAGGATCGCCAGCCCGGGCACGAAGACGAGATGAATCCAGAGCCTCGTTATATGAATCCCGATTACAAAGGTAGCGGCAAACTCAAAAACAAGGTAGCTCTCATCACCGGTGGCGACAGCGGCATCGGCAGGGCTGTTGCCATATTGTTTGCCCGGGAAGGTGCCAGGGTCGCTATTGTTTACCTCAAAGAGCACGATGACGCCCGGGAAACCGGGAAACATGTAGAGGAGGAAGGCAGCGAATGTCTGTTGATTGCCGGAGACGTCGGTGACAGGGCCTTCTGCGATAAGGCGGTAGACAAGGTCATCCAGAAATTTGGCCGGCTCGACGTGTTGATTAATAACGCTGGCGAGCAACACGAGCAAAAATCTGTTGAAGATATTTCCGAACAACAATTGGAGAAGACCTTCCGCACCAATATATTTTCCTGCTTTTTCATGACCCAGGCCGCATTGCCGCATTTAAAAAAAGGCAGCTCCATTATCAACACGACCTCAATCACGGCATTCCGCGGCCATGACACACTGGTGGACTACGCCTCGACGAAAGGCGCAATACTCGCGTTCACCCGATCCTTGTCCGGAAATCTCGTCGACAAGGGTATCCGGGTCAACGGCGTTGCACCCGGCCCTATTTGGACACCCTTGATTCCTGCCAGCTTCGAACCGGAACATGTTAAAAAATTCGGCCAGCACACGCCCATGGGCAGACCGGGGCAACCGGAAGAGGTAGCGCCCGCATTTGTCTTTCTCGCCAGTGAGGATGCTTCCTATATAACCGGCCAGACCATTCATCCGAACGGCGGAGAGGTTCTGGGCGCCTGAGAAAAACCTCCTTACAAGTTGCTTCGGGCCAGGCGTGTCTCTGTTTTTCCTGCTGTGGTAGGTTGGGAATTTACAGTTCAGTCCCCGGAGTGACGCCATGACCTATTCACTGACCCGCCGACAATCCCTGAAAATGATGGCCGCAGGTATTGCGGGGTTGATGATGCCCGGGGTCCCCCTTCTTGCCGCCAAAAATACAGGTGTCGAATACCGCCGACTCGGCAGGACGGATCTGAAAGTCTCACTGGTCGGTTTCGGCGGTCTCTCGATCGGCCTCGCCGGCACCGAACAGCAGCGGGTAAGCCGCCTTCTCAACCAGGCCCTGGACCGCGGCCTGAATTTTATCGATACCGCCGAATGCTACGGCCACCCGGACAAAAACCATTCTGAAACTCTCATTGGCAATGCGGTCGGTTCGCGCCGGGAAGACTACGTACTCTGCTCGAAGGTCGGTCACGAGAACGGACACTTCGGTCAGGGGGCGGACTGGTCCGCCGACTCCATTACCCGCACTATCGACCGCAGTCTGAAGCGGCTGAAGACCGATCATCTGGATATCGTTTATTTGCACGGCTGTCCCGTTGAAGTACTGCAGGCCGGCGACGCCACGGAAGCTCTGATCAAAGCCAGGAAAGCCGGCAAGATCCGGTTTCCCGGATACAGCGGCAGTGGCGAAAGAGTCAAGGCGGCACTCGACTCCGATGCCTTTGACGTGGTGCAGCTTACGCTGAACGTATTTGAACAGAACGCCATCGACGATTTGCTGCCTCTCGCCGCGAAAAAAGATATCGGCGTGGTTGCCAAGCGGCCTCTCGGCAATGCGGTCTGGCGATTTCCAGAACGCCCCGAGTGGGAGTGGTATGCGGAGTACTGGGATTTAATCAAACCCCTTGAGTATCCCTTCTTTCAGGGTGGTTTGCTCGCCGATCCCGGTCCCGATGGCGCGGCCGGGATGGCCTTGCGGTTCGTCACCAGCACGCCGGGTGTGCACAGCGCAATTGTCGGCACCACCAGTCCTGGCCGCTGGACGCAAAACAATGCTAATGTGTCCGTCGGTTCCCTGTCCGAAGCACAGTATCAGGCGATCCGGGAGAGTTGGCGGGCATTGCCCGGGAATCAGCGGGCCCTCGGCTGATCCCCCCGCACCGGCTCCGCTGCCGCCCGGCTTGTTCCTGTCACGATTGACCAACTAAAGGACTTCCTATGAGCGAGTTATACAAGCAGGACTATCAGGTGACCTGGGCCGATCTCGACGCCAACAACCACCTCAGGAATTCCGCTTACCTCGACTACGCCAGCCAG
>JASBTO010000025.1 GCA_030148365.1 Kangiellaceae bacterium | reverse complement strand
CCGCGGTCGTTGGTAGTTAGCCGCCAGATGGTTAGAATAAGGCCCTCACTTTCCCGAAACCTGCACCTGTGGCTGTCGAACTTCCCACCGGATATTACCTGAGCAACTTCCTGGAACTCATCGACCATGTGGCCGATCAGTACGGGGATCTCCTGTCCGCGGAAGAACTCGCCTTTCACCGGGACTTTCATCAGCTCGGGGAAGCGCCCCGGAAGTTGCTGGTCCGCATGATGACCCGCCGCGGCGAAGCCTTCCGGCACAGCAAGCTTCAGTATGCGGAGATTAGCGACACAGGCCATGCCGCCCGCGAGCTACGGGACGCCGGTTTTGTCGAAGACAGTGCGTCGGTTCCGGTCGAACTGGTGATTCCCCTGTTCAGCAAACCCGAGTGGCTGCGGCTGCTGTCGGAACTTGACCTTGATCGGACTGCTCTTGCCGGGCTGCGCAAGTTGCGCCGACCGGATCTTGATTCCGCATTACTGGAGCTGAGCGGCGACCACGACCTGCGTGGGCTCATCGACGAGCCGGTGTACCGGTTAACCAATGCCGAAGTTTTTGAAACCTTCAAGCTGCTGTTCTTCGGCAACCTGTATCAGGATTTGACGGAATTCGTGCTCCGGGATCTGGGCCTGTATCGCTTTGAGGACTACCGCATTGACCGGGAGGCTCGTCTCTTTGCCAGCCGCGAGCAGATCGAACACCATCTGCATTACTATCAGACCGTCGCGGATATTGAGGACGTCCTGACCGGGCCCGCGGAGGAGCTGCTGGCCTTGCACGCCCGCCTGCCCGAACCGGCACCGGACGACCCGGTTCTCATCCGCCGCGTCCAGCGCACCAGGGTAAAACTGGCCCGGCAACTGGAGCGTATTGACGCCCTGGAAGAAAGCCTGCCGCTTTACGAGCAGTGCCACCTGCCCCTCGCCCGGGAGCGGCGCGCCCGGATCCTCGCGCGGCAGGAGCAGGTCGATGCCGCGCTGACCCTGTGCCGGGAGATCCTCGACGCGCCCATTGATGAGTCGGAAGCGGTATTCGCCGATGGTTTCGGGTACCGGACCGCGCGCAAGTTCCGGCGGGACTGGGAAAAACCGGACACCTATCAGCCAGAGCAGATCACCCTGTCCCTCAAGCCGACCGGCGACAGTGTCGAGACGGTCGCCGCCCTGCACTTCCAGCAATTCGGCGCCTGCCACTATCTGGAAAACGCCCTGTTCAACAGTATCTTTGGCCTGCACTACTGGGAGCTGCTGTTCGCACCCGTGCGGGGCGCCTTCACCAACCCCTTCCAGATGCGTCCTCACGATCTCTACGAGAGCGACTTCTTGCAGCAGCGCCAGACCCTGTGGCAGCAACTGGAACAAAAGCTGCCGGACATCAATGATAACGCCGACCACTATCTGGAAATGTGGCAGGACAAGTTCGGGATCACGACGCCCTTCGTGTTCTGGCACTACCTGGACGAAGCGCTGATCCGCCTGGCCCTGCAGAGGATCCCGGCCGCGCACTGGCAGGCCATCTTCACGCGTATGTGGAGCGACATCCGCAACAATCGCGCCGGGTTTCCCGATCTCATCCTGTTTCCCGATGACGGCGGCTATGAGTTGATTGAGGTCAAAGGACCCGGCGATCGCCTGCAGAAAAACCAGCTGCGCTGGATGCGCCACTTTCACCGCCATGACATTCCCCACAAGGTGGTCCACGTTGAGTGGTGCTGAGCGCCTGACCCTGAGCGTTCGGGAGCTGGTGGAGTTTGCCGCCCGGACCGGCGATCTGTTTGCGGATCGGCAGATGGGACCGACCGCGCTGGAAGGCGTCATTGGCCACCAGAAAATCCAGAAATCCCGGGACGACAGCTGGCAAAGTGAAGTTCCGGTTCGCCAGACGTTAGAAAAGGATGACATCCGCATCACCCTGCAGGGCCGGATCGATCTGGTCAGCGAGGCGCAGGATCCGGTCATCATTGAAGAGCTGAAGACCTGCTTCCGGGAACCGGAGACCCTCGCGCCGGAGAAGACCGCCTTGCACTTGGCGCAGGCCAAGGTCTATGCCGCCCTGTATCACCTTGGCCGCCCGGAGCAGGAGCCTGACACGAGCGATAAAACTCGCTACAGGATCCGCCTGAGCTGGTATAACCTGCTGACCCAAAAGCTCACCAACGAAGACACAGAGTTCAGCGCGGCGGAGTTGCTGGACACCCTCGATCAATTACTGGCCATCTGGCTGCGCTGGTTTCAGGCGGTGGCGGCGCATCGGGCCCGGATGCGCGCTTCGGCGCGACGACTCGCATTTCCGTTTCCCGAATACCGCGAAGGCCAGCATGTGTTTGCCCGCCAGGTCTATCAGTCGATCACCGCCAGCCGACAGTTGCTGGTCGAAGCGCCCACCGGGATCGGCAAAACCATCAGTACGGTATTTCCGGCGGTAAAGGCCCTCGGCGAGGGCGAGCTCACCCAGCTGGTTTACCTGACGGCAAAAGGCTCCACCCAGCAAACGGCCCTGCAAACCATCGAAGCCCTAAAATTCCGGGGGCTCGCGCTCGACTACACGGTGATCCAGGCAAAGGACAAGACCTGTCCGTGCCGCTCGGCCGATACCGGGGTCCGGGAGTCCTGCCTGGACGATGACGGTCGCTGCAAACGGACAATCGGCTTCTTCGACCGGCTGCCGGAAGCGCGGGAAGAGTGTTTGCAACAACAATCACTCCGCGCCGGCGCGATCGCCGAAATCGCCGAGCGCCACCGCATTTGTCCTTTTGAGTTGAGCCTGCAGATGGCGGCCTGGAGCAGCGCGGTCATCTGTGATTACAACTATGTGCTCGATCCGCTGGTGAAGCTCACGACATTTGACCGGCATCCGAAACAACGGGTCCTGCTGATCGACGAGATCCACAACCTGCCCGACCGGGCGCGGTCCATGTACTCGGCGCGTCTGACCACGGGGGAAGCCCGGGCGATTGGCAAGCAGGTCAAGGCACGGCCGGAACTCTACAAGCCGGTGCAAAGCCTGATCCGGCAATTGAATGCCTGCGCCCGCAAGGAGGAAGCGCCGGACGCGCCGCCGAAACCGGTTCTCACCGCGGTGGAAAAAGTGCTGGCGGCGTTTTCAGAACAGGAGATCGATAGCGGGACAGGTAACGCACCCGGCGGGGATCTTTTCGAGACCGGGATCGAGGGGCTGAGTGACTGGCTCAAGGGGCTGTACCGGTTTTATACGATCAGCGAACTCTGGTCCGATGCTCACGTGGTGCTGGCAGGCAAGGCTGACAGTGACAGGGCCAGTCACCGGAAAGCGAACAACAATGCAGAGTTACGCCTGCAATGTCTGGATGCCGCCGCTTTCCTTCGCCAGCGCTATCAGGCGGCACGCACCGTGGTCGGCTTCTCCGCCACCCTGGACCCGCTGCCCTTTTACCGGCAAGTGCTGGGTCTGCAGGAAGATGCCACCCAGGGCAGGCTGGCGCCGGTGTTTCCGGCCGCCCACCAGTTGACCCTGCGCTGCGACTATATCGATACGCGCTGGGATCGCCGGGCCCAATCCGTCGATCCCCTGTGCGAGTTACTGCACGGGATTTTTGCGGCCAGAGCCGGCAAATATCTGGCGTTTTTTCCGTCCTACCAGTATCTGCAATCGGTTCTGGAGCGGTACCGGGAGCGCTATCCGGACGATATCACCGTCGCCCAGACCCGGGACAGCAGTGAATCTGATCGTCAGGACTTCATGGATGTATTCTTTGGTAATACCGGGCCGGTGTTGGGCTTTGCCATCCTCGGCGGCATATTCGCAGAAGGCGTGGACTACGCCGGCGACGCGCTCAGTGGCGCCATTATTGTCGGAACCGGCATGCCTGTCCCGGACCCTGTACAAAAACTCATCGAGGGACATTTCGACCAACAGGGCCTGAACGGTTTCCAGTATGCCTTTCAGTTCCCGGGCTTTACCCGGGTCAAGCAGACGGCGGGCCGGGTCATCCGCTCGGAAACCGACAGGGGCGTGGTGGTACTGGTGGACCCGAGATTCCGGCGCGCCGACTACCAGGCGCTGATGCCGGTCCACTGGCGACCACAGCCCTGCCGGAGTATTGAAGAGATACAACAGAGTCTGGAGGACTTTTGGGGAGAAGAGAGCGTGATCGGGGAGTCCGATCCCGTGAACACGGGCGTCTGATCACCCGTGCCCTTTGCAGTTCGTAAAACTGGAGCCTTTTACGGGTTACTCGCCGGTTGCGCTGCCCGTTGTTTAATCTGCTCGTTCAATTCGAGATACTGCTCATAGAGCGCTTTAAAGGGCTCTTCGTCACCGGCGAAATAACCTATCTGCTCGATGCTGATAGCCCCGTCCCGCTGCCCCAGAAGTCTGGTTATCCAGGCCGGATGGGCAGCATGGCCTTCCGTGGTAAAGGCAAAGTTCATCTGCTTCTGCTTGTCCATATAGGTCACCAGAAACTGCGCCGGGTATTGCTGGGCCGTGCTACCGAATTCCTGCACGATTTTGGCGTGATACTCCTGCCATTGCGCGGGGGTAATATCGGCGTTTGGATAAGGGCGGAACTCGGCGGCCGATACAGGAACCATCAAATTAGTGAAGGCGAAAGCCGCGAAGGCCAGTAACAAGATTCTTTTCACGTCTGCGTGTCCTTTTGTTTATTCATCGGGTGACCCGGCCGAAGCTGGGTTCCGGATGATATTGGAATAACCAGATCGCCATTCACCGACGATCGTTCGCTCGCGTACCGCGAATATGGAGGGTTCGCCGCTACGGAAAGAGATCGGAAGGTCCAGCCGGGCTTCGGCCGTTGCTACATAGCGACAGCACTCTAAAGATGAGCCGCTGAAAATACAACTTTCACCGTGAGATTTGGCCAATATTTCAATTCCTGAATATCGGGACTTTATCTGTTCCTTAAATCCCTTGCAGCCAATGGCTTGAAACGATTGAAGTTTCCGGAAATCTTCAAGTTCTCGCAAAATATCCGGCAATAACCTCTTAT
>JASBTO010000221.1 GCA_030148365.1 Kangiellaceae bacterium | reverse complement strand
TGATTTTCTTTGAGAAGCTCAATGAGACGATAGGTAAACGGATTAATTTCCATGAAGTCCACCTGATCCTGCCGATTGCGCACCACCAGCAGGAATGTGGGATTCGGTTCCGGCGCTTCCGGCAAATAGGCCGGGCCAATTCGGTGCACCGCATACTCAAAGATCAGGGGCCAGACCAGGGGCGAAACCACCGGCCTGCCCTGCATCAAATCGCCGTCAGGGTTTGCGACCTGCTCGTCGATTTCCTCCGGAGAAACGAGGGCTTCCAACTCCACCCGCTCATAGTAAGCGAGCTCTGTCATAAACGGAAAATCATCATCCGCGACGGGTCGGTGATTTTCCAGGTAGTCAAGAAACTGGCTGGAAATTTGCAGAAAATAGGGATTGTCACACCGGTAGTTACTGAAAAAATCCCGCACCATGGCGTGCCATTTTTCGTCGGGGATAATTTTCCGGAGTATGGGGAACGCCTTGGCAATGAATCCTTCGATATTGTTATAGAAGAGTCTGCGATAGACGGCCATGCGCCGCTCTTCCACGTCATCGGGTTTGGGCTGATGGTCCGGATCCCGGACATGTCCGGTGAACGCGAACTGGGCTTTCTGGAAGTCGGCGAGATCAGGCACTGAGGGCTGCGTCCTGTTCCGAAGCGGGGTTTGAGTGTTTTGCCTGGATGTCACGGATCTGATTGACCTCAAGCAGCAATTCATCCACCGGCGGAATGTTGAAATCCCGCTCCAGCAAGGTGGGAAACACGCCGAACTGCCGATAGGCAAAATCCAGCAGGCTCCAGACGTCTTCTTTGACGTCCGCGCCGTGGGTATCGATTTTCAGATCCGCCGCCTCATCATAATGGCCAGCGATGTGGCCATAGGCGATGCGCTCTCCGGGCAGCGCCGCGAGGAATTCCCGGGCATCGTACCGGTGATTGATACTGTTGACGTAGATATTATTGACGTCCAGCAGCAGATCACAGTCCGCCTCTTCGAGTACCGCCGTGAGAAATTCGATTTCAGTCATTTGCTGCGATGGCGCGGCATAGTAGGAAACGTTTTCCATGGCGATGCGGCGTTCGAGAATGTCCTGCACACGGCGGATCCGGGCAGCCACATAGCGCACCGCTTCCCCGGTGAACGGAATCGGCAACAAGTCATACATATGGCCATCGTCGCCGCAGTAACTCAGGTGTTCGCTGTAGCAGCGAACCTGGTGCTGATCGAGAAATTGTTTTACGTCGAGCAGGAAGTGCTCGTCCAGAGGGGCGGGAGCGCCGATGGAGAGGGACAGCCCGTGGCATACGAAGGGGTATTGTCCGGTAAATTTACGGAATTTCTTTCCCAGTGCGCCACCGACATTAATCCAGTTTTCCGGCGCCACTTCCATAAAATCGATATTGTCAGGCCTTGCCCCGGCCAGCGGGTCCAGAAGGTCCCGCCGCAAGCCGAGTCCGGCTCCGTGAACTGAATAAGCTCTGGTCACGGACTATCCTTATGCAGAGTAAAGTTTCGGTCAGGGTAAAGGTTGCCGGGCAGCGAACTGCCCGGCGTCCGGCAACGGATTACTTATCCTCGCCGCACTTGCCTTCGCCGCATTTACCTTCGGCATCTTTCTCGTGGGAAGCTTTGTCTTCGCCACATTTACCTTCACCACATTTGCCTTCGGCGTCTTTGCCGGCTTTGTCTTCGCCACATTTACCTTCACCGCACTTGCCTTCGCCATCCTTGTCGTGGCCGTGGGCGCCTTTGCCTTCACCGCAGCTGCCTTCGCCGCATTTGCCTTCGCCGCAGGCCCCTTCACCGTCCTTGTCGTGGCCGTGTTCGCCTTTACCTTCACCGCATTTGCCTTCGCCACATTTGCCTTCACCGCACTTGCCTTCGCCGCCTTCAAACATGGCAAGATTGAAGCCTGTGCTCAAGTCGTTGAGTGCAAAAGGTGTAGCGTCAGCAGAAGCAGTTGAAGCCATAACTGTACCGGCGGCCAATGATGCACCGACCAGTGCAGCAATTTTTTTACGATCTTTGTTCAGCATCAGACTTAATCTCCTTGATTGGATTGCTAGTCGCTTTCTGTGATTCGATACGGACACGTTCCGTATTCACGGCATAGGACCAGCGCTCACTGTGATTGTTACATCCCGCGGTGACCACGAAATGATCACCGCTTCCCAGTGTACGGTATCAAAAAGCGCCTGCAAAGCCGCGTAAAAACTGACACAAGTGCAATATTACCAAAGCAAAGCCGGCGAAAATCGCTGCATTTTTTACATTTGTTTACACTTTGCCAGGGCGGCAAAGCGTGGGTCCGATTAATCGACTTCCTGATCGATGACCACGGAGACGGGTCCGGACGCTTGCGGATGAGGCTGCCAAAGCGCCTGCCCATACAGATCTCCCGGCCTTGGCTGGGCGTCGCCGCGGCGTGATATCCGCACAACCAGTTCCAACTCCTGACGCTTGCCGATACTGTCACCCGGCAACATCAGATTGCTGTCATCGAGGACCAGGATGCTGTTCAGATCCTGCAAGGCGACGGCTTTGACCGCGACCGGCGGTCCGACGGAATCCGGCTCTCTGGCAATGACGAAAACGCGGGCACTGCCGGGCAGCGACTCGAGCGCCTGCTCTGGCGCCCGCACTTGCAGCTCGATACGAGGCGCGTCGGGATTGGCAGGCTGCAACCTGGCAATCTGCTCCTCCAGCATTTTCGCGACCGCACTGCCCGGGGTCCGCCCGGTCAGTAATTTTTCAAAGCCGGCCCGGGCTTTTTCCAGCTTGCCCATATTGACCAGATTATAGGAGGACAGCAAAAGAGCGCCTTCGTGATCGGGTTGGGCGGCAAGAATTCCTTCGAGAATATTTTGCGCCTGCTGCTGATCGCCGGGTTGTTGCCTGCCAATGAGTGCCTTGGACATGCCAATCCGGATACCGGTGTCTCCCGGCGCCAGCCGCGCGGCCCGGGAAAATGCCTTCAGCGCTTCGACCGGTCGTCTCAATTCCAGATAGCTGTTGCCCAGATCCTGCCAGCCCGATGCCGAGGCCGGCTGTTCATGCAAGCGGCTGCGTTTTTCCAGCAGCCAATTGGCTACTTTTAACTTGCCCGAGCGGGCCAGGCCATCGAGTTCCGTGAGGGTCAGGGGCGCCAGTTCTTCGCGTGCCTGTTGCCAGGCTTCGATTTCATCAATGGCGCCGGTGCGGTTGTAGAGCAGCAGACCGGCCACCGAGGCAATCAACGGCAGCAGCAGCAACAACAGTCGTCCCGGCGTGGCCGACTCCCTGTGTGGCTGCGCGTCAACGACGGCCGGTAGTTCCTTGTCGAGGCGGGAACGTTCCCGGTGCCAGGTGGCTTCGTCAATCAGGTTTTTGCCATACTCGTATTCCAGTTCCGCAAGCCGGTGCCGGATCAAGGCTGCCTGTGCCGGCTCATGACCGGCACTGGCGCGAATACGGATCAGGGGCCAGAATGCGAAAACCAGCAGCGCCAGACTGCCTGCCGCCATGAATATCCAGAACATAAGACTCAAGAGCCGCCTCCCGGTGTGCGCTTGCGAATGCGCAGTATGGCAAAGCCGATTACCAGCAGCAGCACCAGCGCAGGTCCGAACCAGAGCAGATAGTTGCCGGGCTGCAAAGGTGGCTTGTAGAGAATGAAATCACCATAACGCGCTTTCATGAATTCCCGGATTTCCTGATCCGACTCTCCAGCGCGGATCTTGTCGTAGACAATCTGGCGTAAATCCTTCGCCAGGGGCGCATCGGAATCGGCAATCGTCTGGTTCTGGCACTTGGGGCAGCGCAACTCGGTGATCAGGTTGCGAAAGCGCGCTTCCTGCTCGGCGGATTCAAACGGATAGGGATCAATCGCGGCACCGGCGAGGCCGCACCAGAGCAGTAACGTCAACCCCAACAGGCGACTCATGGGGCCTCCTTGAGCGCCTTGATGCGCGGCTCGAATTCGCTTTTCCAGATGCGGTCATTCATCTCCCCAACCCGCCGATAGCGGATATTGCCCTTACTGTCGATCAGGTAGGTTTCCGGCGCGCCATAGACACCCAGATCAATACCAAATCGGCCACTGCCGTCATACAACGTCTCCACAAACGGATCTCCGTATTGCACCAGGTACTCCTGTGCCTTGCCACGGTCGTCCTTGTAGTTGACGCCCATCATTGGAATGCGTTGCTCGTCGGCAATCTTCATCAGGTAGGGATGTTCGAGATAACAGGACGGGCACCAGGTACCCCACACATTGAGCAGCCAGGGCTCCCGGGGCATGTCAGCATTGCGAAGAATACGGTCCGGATCCTGCAAACTGGTCAGTTCAAACTCCGGCAGCGGCTGATCAATCAATACCGATTCGAGTTCGGTCGGGTCCTTGCCAATGGCCCGCCACAGAACCACCACCAGAACCAGAAAGATCGCGAGGGGAACCAGCGCGGACAACCATTTCGAATTCACGCGCCGGCCTCCTGTGCGGCGGGCACGGCCTTGCTGATCCGGGACCGGACTTTCAACCGATAGCGGCGATCCGTCAGCGCCAGCAATCCACCCAGGGCAATCAATATGGCGCCCCCCCAAAT
>JASBTO010000115.1 GCA_030148365.1 Kangiellaceae bacterium | reverse complement strand
GTATGTGTCATCAGGTTCCGGCTGGCCCGACCCATACTCTGGGCTTGTCTGGCGGTTTCTCTGCCGGTGCTTGGATCATTGGCGGTATTCGATCACCTGGTACGCAATCCCCGGATGTTCGCGGAAGTTTTTGCCATGGCAAGTTTGCCGCTACTGGTCTGGCTGTGGCATCGAAAATCGCAGCCCTCTCCCGATGCCATGGCGAGTCCTTGAGTCCGGATTCAGGGCAACAACTGATAGCCCTGGGACTGTAGCTCCACCAACATGGTCATCGCGGACAGGGCCAGTTCAACCGGCTCGGCAAGTTCCGCCTTGTCGATCCCGAGAAATCCGGCCGACTGACCGCACAGATAAAAACGCACGCCGGCTTTGTGTAAAGCCATCATAAGATCCAGATTGGGATTGCCGGTTTCATGCCGGCGCTGATAGGCGGCATTCGACAGGGCGTCCCGGGCGGCCTTTCCATGCAGCACCACCGCAAGTTGCATGCGCTCCGGGTCGACACCATTGCGGGCATGCATGTTGAGGAATCGGGCGACGCTCTCCAGGCGACGGCTGAGCTGGTCTGTTTCCTTCCCGGACTGGACAACGTCGAACACCGCCTTGTAGACGAAACCTTCAGGCGGATCCACATCCCGATCAGCGACCGCGAAAGTCGGACCAAAGTTTTCAATTACCGGGCCGCGGACGGCGGTTTCAGCGGCTGCGGCCACAGGCAGGATTAGCGCAAGCAGGAAAATAACGGGTTTCATGATGGGTCCTCTGGCTATCAATCTGTAGGGGTTCAGACCGGGTTGCGGGTCTCACCCCGGGCGAAGGCTTCGATATTGGCGGCCATTTCCCGGACCAGTCGGGCCTTGGCTTCGTTGCTGGCCCAGGCGACGTGGGGCGTGACAATCAGGTTTGGCAGGTTCTGGCCAAGCAAGGGATGCTCCCCGGGTGGTGGCTCCTGGCTGAGTACATCGAGTCCGGCGCCGCCAATCTGACGCCTACGCAGTGCTTCAGCGAGGGCCGCTTCATCGATGATCGGGCCGCGAGCGGTATTGATAAGCAAGGCGCCGGGCTTCATGCGGGCCAGGAAATCGGCATTCACCAGGTGCTCTGTAGCCGGTGTCAGGGGGCAATGCAGGCTGATGACATCGGCCTGGGCGATACCCTCTTCCAGCGCTACGCGATCGGCACCGCCGGGTCGATCGGGTAACCGGGCTATGAGTATCTGCATGCCGAGGGCCTTTGTCACTTTGGCAACCGCTTGCCCGATGGCGCCGTAACCGAGTATGAGTAACTTTTTGCCCGCCAGTTCGGTGATCGGAAAATCTGTCAGGGTAAATAGGGGGCTTTGTTGCCAGCCCCCCTGCTCCACCCGCAGCTGATAATCGGGCAGGCGATTGGCGAGTGACAGCATCATATTGATCGTGAGCTGAACGACCGTGTCGGTGGAGTAGCCGGGCACATTGCAAACCGTCTTGCCCTGACCGCGGGCGGCCGACAAATTGATATTGTTGGTGCCGGTGGCGGCTATCTGGATTAACTGCAGGTCCGGCAGGGCCGCCAGGGTATCGGAGGAAAACACCACCTTGTTGGTGATCACGACCGGGTATCCGGCGCAGCGCCGGGTGACCCGATCGGGGGCGGTCTGATCATGACATTTCAATTTATCCAGAACCGATTCCAGCGGGCCGAGGTCAGTACTGCCGAGCGTGCCGGCGTCCAGAAACACGCCTCGTAGCGGTTTGTCCATCAGCGGATCCGGAATGTAATGGTGCCGAGGGGACCAAAGTCGGCCCGGTAGTTTCCGGCCTGGGCCGGCAGCATCCGGCCGAGGGCACCGGTGATCAGCAAGTGGCCGGCTTCGAGGCGATAGCCACTGGCAAGGCTGCGGTTGATCAGCCATTGCAGCGCGGTCCATTGATCGCCCATGGCGTCACTGCCCTGGCCGAGATTGATGGCGCTCGTACCCCGGGAAAGGCGCACGGTGAGGCTGCCGGGATCCGCAACCCGGGCCAGCGGTACTCGCTTGCCGACGATGTAGCGCGCTGCGGCGGCATTGGAAGCGATCAGATCCGGGCCGGTGACGGCGTCCGGCTGATAATAAGCGAGGTCCGGAAACTCAATCACCGGGACCATGCTGGCGACCAGCGAGCGCAGTTCGTTGATGTCGGTGACAGGCTCGGTTACGGCTTTGGCGAGCACAAAACCGATTTCGGTTTCCATCATCAGGTTATAGAACTGATTCAGTGGCAGGGTAGTACCGGCCGGCAGGCTGCCCCGGCCGAACAGGACACCGGCAATCGACTCATCGACGGCAAACTTCTTTTGGCCTGCGGTGCTGGTGAGTCCGGCCTTGTAGCCGACGATGGCATCCCGGGCCGAAATTTTTTGCACCAGCTCGGCCTGTATCTGGTAGGCCCTGTCAATGCCGGCGGCCGGCTCTTCCTGGGACAATTGCAGCCAGGGCTTGCCGGCCTGGCGTGACTCGAGCATCTGGTCCGCGAAGGAGGCGTCCGGCCGGGGGGCCGAGGCGCAAGCGGTGAGCAACAGGACTGCGGTGACAATTCCGGAAAAATATTTCATGGATCAGGGCCACGGGGGCGGGCTGGACAGGATAAGGGCCTAACTTACACCAGTTACCGAAGTCTCTACAAATTTCCCAATTTCAGGACCACAAATGATGATTAACCGGCTAGAATAGCGCCATGGATGTGACAAGATTGTTAGATGGGCTCAACGACGCCCAACGTGATGCCGTGACCGCGCCCGAAGGGGCGCTTTTGGTATTGGCGGGCGCCGGTTCGGGCAAGACCCGGGTACTGGTGCACCGCATCGGCTGGCTGGTCCAGGTGGAGAAAATCTCCCCGTACGGGATCCTCGCGGTGACTTTTACCAACAAGGCTGCCCGCGAGATGCGGACCCGGGTCGAGGACCTGATAGGCACGCCCGCTTCCGGCATGTGGATCGGTACCTTTCACGGTCTCGCCCACCGCCTGCTGCGGGCCCATGCCCGTGATGCCGGCCTGCCGGAAACCTTCCAGATCCTCGATTCAGAGGATCAGTTGCGCATCGTCAAGCGGGTCATGCGGGATCTGAATCTGGATGATACCGAGTGGCCGCCGCGGCAAGCCCAGTGGTACATCAATGGCCGCAAGGACGACGGCCAGCGGCCCGACGATATTCGCCATGGTGGTGATTTCTTTGTCGCCACCATGCTCAAGGTCTACACCGCCTATCAGCAGGCCTGTGACAGCGGCGGACTGGTGGATTTCGCGGAGTTGTTGCTGCGGGCCTTTGAATTGTGGCGCGACAATCCCGCCTTGTTGAAGCACTACCAGGGCCGCTTCCAGCACATTCTGGTGGACGAATTCCAGGATACCAATGCCATCCAGTATGCCTGGATACGGCTGCTCAGCCATGCCGGTAACCGCATCACCATCGTCGGCGACGATGACCAGTCCATCTACGGCTGGCGCGGGGCCCGCATCGAGAATATCTACCAGTTCCAGAAAGATTTTGCCGACAGCAAGACCTCCCGTCTGGAGCAGAACTACCGCTCCACCGGCACTATTCTGAAGGCAGCCAATGCGGTGATCGCGAATAATGCCGAGCGCATGGGCAAGAATCTCTGGACCGCCGACAACGAAGGCGAGCCCAT
>JASBTO010000093.1 GCA_030148365.1 Kangiellaceae bacterium | reverse complement strand
GCCGGCTTCACGCCCATCCCCTACAAGGTCTTTACGATTACCGCCGGCGCCCTGCAAATGGCCTTTCTGCCGTTTGTCATTGCCTCGGCGGTCGGTCGCAGTGCCCGCTTCTTCCTGGTTGCCGGTCTGGTGGCCTGGGGCGGCAAGGCCATGGAGCAGCGTTTGCGCCAGTATGTCGACTGGATTGGCTGGTCGGTGATTGGCTTGGCGATTATTGCCTTTATCCTTTATAAATAGACCAGGTGGAGCTGGTGCGCCAGACACGGCTGACAGGGTAATGATGGGAAATTTCCAATCCGCGACCACGAGCAGAGCATCCGCAAACCGTTGGCGCCGTAGCGGGTTTCTGCTGCTGGCCTTGCTGGCGATCGCAGCTTGCGCCGACAAGCGACCGGCGCCGGTCAAGGAACTGAGGCAGTCGGATCGCGAGAGCCAGCGCCTGCAAGCCATCGACAAGAACGCCAAAACCTATCGCGTACGCCCCGGTGACACCCTCTACTCGATTGCCTTTCGCTACGGACTCGACTACAAGACCCTCGCCCGGGTCAATGGCATCAACAGTCGCTATATCATCCGTCCCGGACAGGTCCTGAGGCTGGACAAGGCCAGATATGCGGGCCGCAGCCGGCCGTCGGTCAGTCGGCCCGTGGTGGCCAGCCGCAGCACCGGCAAGTCGCCACCACGACCCAGGCCGCCGACTGCCTCGGGCACCACGACCGGCAAGTCCCCGACCCGAACCACGACGCCGCCGAAAAAGTCGCCCGTATCGAGCCCCCAACCACCGCGGATTACGGCCACCGGCGCGGTGGACTACTGGATCTGGCCGTCCACCGGCAACGTTCTCCAGGGTTTTGTCAACGCGCGTAGCGGCAACAAGGGCATTGATATCAGTGGCCAGACGGGCGAGAAAGTGAGTGCCGCGGCCGGTGGCCGGGTGGTCTACGCCGGCAATGGCCTGCGGGGCTATGGCCAGTTGGTGATTATCAAGCACAATGCCGATTTTCTCAGCGCCTATGCTCATAATCGCCGCATCCTGGTGAAGGAAGACGAACTGGTGAAGGCGGGCCAGAAAATCGCCGAGATGGGCAGCTCCGATACGGATCGCACCAAACTTCACTTTGAAATCCGCTACCGCGGCCAGCCGGTCGACCCCCTGAAATACCTGCCCCGACGCTGACCGCGTTATTCGAGTCTGATGTCCTTGAGATACATTCGGGAGCCCGGTGTCGGACTCCACTGATAAATCACCAGTCGCTTGATCTCGTCCAGATCCATCTGCCGCTGTTTCGGGGCGTCGCGGATCTCCGCGAGGGGAATGCGCAAGCGAGTCTCGCCGGCGGCTATCCGGTAAAGCTTCTGAAACCGGTCGGCGGTTGGCTGGGTGCCTCGCAGATGCTGCGTATCATCGACGCGGACAGTAACCGTCTGGGTCTTCACAGACGGATTCTCCAACGCCAGAACCAGAGTCTGATAGTCACGCCAGTCCCGGCGCAGGGGCCGGAACTGATAGTCCCGTCGGCTGGCAAAATCCATGACCAGTACCGGCTCGTCATGGCGCGTGACTACGCGGGCGGGTTTCCAGTAGTAGCGGGTGGTTGGCAGGTCAAAGTCATAGAGTCGAGGAAATGCCTGATACAGGCGGGCATCCTGGAACGCCAGCCAGATCCCTGGCAGCAACACCAGCAGGGCCAGCGCCGTGAGTAGCCAGCCGAGGCGATCCCGGTAAGTCCGGGCCAGCGATGCCATGGCAATTCCGGCGAGGGCGCCGACGCCATTGAACAGGGCGTCGAGCAGACTGGCATAGCGGTGGAAGAGGGGCTGGATCAGTTCGGCGAGGGCGCCAAGGGCGAACAGACCGACCCAGATCAGCAGCTTTCGCCGGCCCGTGCCGGTCCGCCCCGCGAACCAGCGGGTCAGAAAGAAACCGAGCAGAAAAAAACCGAACAGGTGACTGATGTTCATCAGGTAGTCGGCGGCCAGCCCCCAGGGCAAAAACCGCGAGTCGGTCAACAGGATAACGAGGCTGATCAGCGCCAGCGGAACCAGCAGCCGGGCCACCTGCCAGACGGAGAAGGGCGTTTGCTTGGTCAGAGAGCCCGGCACCCGGTTATTCGTCTGGCGTTCGGGCGAAGATCTGCAAGGCATGAATGTCGCTTTGCATCATGTCCGCGAGGGCGGCATACACCATTCGGTGCCGGGCCAGAGGCCGCTTGCCGGCAAAGGCCCGGGCGCTGATATGGATCTGGAAATGACCGGCGCCGCCTTGCGCGCCGGCATGGCCGACATGTTTGTGGCTGTCATCGATGATGTCGAGATGGTCGGGCGAGAATGCCGATTCCAGACGCGCTCGCATGTCGACCAGACGCTGGCTGTTGTCCACCGGCCCGGCCATCAGGGCGCCACCAGCTTGAAAGGCTTCACCGTCACTTCGGCATAGACACCGGCCAGCAGATAGGGATCCTCATTGGCCCAGTCGAGGGCGGCTTCAATGGACGCAAACTCGGCGACAATCAGGCTGCCGGAGAAGCCGGCGGCGCCCGGGTCAGGCGAGTCAATGGCCGGGTGGGGGCCGGCCAATACCAGACGCCCCTCCGCTTTCAGGGTCTGGATCCGGGCGAGATGGTCGGGCCGGGCTTCGGCCCGCAGCGGCAGGCTGTCAGCGACGTCTTCGGCAATAATGGCATAGAGCATCGGCGCTTTCCTATTTGTCCGGATCGGTCGTATGTTCGGGCAGCCAGGGGAAAATGCGCACACCGGTGTACAGGGTCAGGATGAGGGTCATGCCCAACAGGCCGAACACCTTGAAGTTGACCCAGGAACTTTCGCTGAGCTGGTAGGCAACCCACAGGTTGGCGAAGCCGAAGGCCATGTAGGCGATACCCCAGGTGATATCGAGGTTGCGCCACAGGCGCCTTGGTGCATCCAGGGACTCGCCCATCGAGGTTTCCAGCAGGCCCCGCAGGGTGTTGCGTCCGAACAGCAGACGTCCCAGAAAGGCTACGCCGAACAGCCAGACCACGATACTGGCTTTCCACTTGATAAACAGGGGGTCCTGCAGCAGCAGGGTAATGGTGCCGAACACCAGCGCCAGCGCCAGCACCAGCAGGTGCATTTTCTCCCAGTGGCCGGCGATCAGGCGGTTGCCGACTGTCTGGATGACTGAGGTGACCATGAGTACGCCGGTGGCGACGTAGATATCGAACAGGTAATAGCTGGCAAAAAACGCGATCAGCGGGAAAAAGTCGAGTAAAAATTTCATTCGGTGCCCGAGCGGCTGGCAGTATTGACAACAGAGTTTACCCAATCCCGGTCAACAGGCAAACTACGGGGACCGGAAACCCGAGAATTATTCCATGCACGCCGATCTGCACAGCCACACCTGCCACTCTGACGGCAGCCTCAGTCCCGCACAGCTGGTGGATGCCGCTCGCGACGCGGGCGTGGAGGCATTGGCGATCACCGATCATGATACGGTCGCGGGTCTGGATGCCTGGCGACGACAGGATAACAGGCCCGGTATCCGGGTTATTGCCGGCGTCGAGATTTCTGCCAGCGCGCTGGGCCGGGGCGTCCATATTCTGGGCCTCGGTATCGATATGGATGATCCAGACCTGCGTGCGCTGCTGGCCGAACAGCAGCGCCGGCGCCGGGAGCGGGCTGAAGCCATCGCCGATCGACTGGCCGGGATCGGGATCACCTCGGCCCGTCCCTATGTCGACAGCCTGCCCGAAGAGCAGGTCATTTGTCGTACCCACCTGGCCGATCACCTGATCGCCGGGGGCCACGCGCAGGATTATCGCCGGGTTTTCAAGAAATATCTGGGCAAGGGCGGCCGCGCGGCAGTCGCCGATAACTGGATCTCCATGGGGGAAGCGATCGAAAGTATCCGGCAGGCCGGCGGCCTCGCGGTCCTTGCCCACCCGACCCGCTACAAACTGGCGCCTCGCCAGGTCAGTCTGTTGGTGCATGCATTTGCCGATGCCGGCGGCGACGGACTGGAACTCAGTTACCCGAATCTGGCGGCTCACGACCAAAAAACCTTGGCAAGGCTGGCGCAAACCCATAGTCTGTCGGCATCCGGGGGCTCCGATTTCCATAGCCCCGACAAGCCCTGGGCAAGACTGGGACGTTTCCCGGCCCTGCCCGAAGAACTGGAAACCGTATTTTCCCGGTTGCCGGCCCACGGAACCCTGAGTAACTGACGTACTGACATGAGCCAATATCTGCAAATACACCCGGAATCGCCCCAGTCCAGGCTGATTA
>JASBTO010000090.1 GCA_030148365.1 Kangiellaceae bacterium | reverse complement strand
GCCTTTGCCTGGCTGGTCGGAGAAGAAGGTCAAGGTATTGCCACCATCATGCAAATGGTCGCCCTGACCCGGTTCGATTGCGTGCTCGGTTCCGCAGCCCTGATGCGCCAGGCGCTGGTACGCGCCCTGCACCATTGCCGTTAGCGCAAGGTGGGCGGCAAGTCTCTGCTCGAGCAGCCGCTGATGAAAAATGTACTGACGGATTTGGCGTTGGAAAGTGAAGCTTCCCTGGCGCTTGGCATGCACCTCGCTCATCGCCTGGAACAAGCCGCGGACGGAGATTCCCACGCCACTCATTTTGTACGCATCGCTACCGCTGTCGGAAAATACTGGGTGTGCCGGCGGGCGCCGGGCTTTGTCAACGAAGCCGCCGAGTGTCTGGGAGGCGCCGGCTATGTCGAAGAATCCCGGCTGCCATGGCTGTACCGGGAAGCGCCCCTGAATGCCACCTGGGAAGGCTGCAGCAATGTCCAGTGCCTTGACGTTTTGCGGGTGCTGCACAAAAATCCGGAAGCGACGGCCGCCTGTGTGTCGGAAATCGGCAGCGCCAGCGGCCGTAACCCGTTGCTGGACAGATATGTTGACAGCATCCGGAAAGAGCTGGCCGCCGGTACGGCGGATGCCTGGAGCGCCAGAAATCTGACGGCACGGATCGCTCTTGCGTTGCAGGCGGCGTTGCTGTTCTCTCATGGCAAGGAGCAAATTGCCCAGGCCTTTTGCCAGGCCCGGCTTGCAGGACTCAATCATTGCTACGGAACGCTCGGGGCTCCCGATGCTGCCGATCTGTTACTTGAGCGGGCATTACCGAGGTAGGCCCTGAAGCGCCAGGGATGACCGGTACTAGAGATCGGCAAAAGCGCGGTGATACTGGGCCGTGCCGGCGACTTCCTGCAGATACCCCGGTTCAAGTTCGATGGCCATGAAGGCTTCAGGCGGCACGTCATATCCGGAGTCGATACCGAAATCCATTGCCGGCATAAAGCCGAAACGAGGGTAGTATTCCGGGTGTCCGAGCACGACTACCGCGCCGACCCCCTGCTCCCGGCATGCCTGAAGTCCGGCCCGGACCAGGGCCGAACCGACCCCGAAGCCCTGAAAGGCCGGCAACACCGCCATGGGCGCGAGGCTCATCATTTTGGCATCGGGACAATCGGAAAAGGAGATCGGGGAAAATAGTATATGGCCGGCAATCGCGCCGCCCTGAACTGCAACCAGAGAAATTATCGTGGCACCCGATCCGCGCAACTGCTCCACCAAACGGGCTTCCGCCAGTGTGTCGAAAGCTGCCTCATGCACAGTGCGGATCGACTCCCTGTCCGCGGGTTTTTCCTGCCGGATTACCATCAGGTCACTTGCCGGCGCCAGTGGCGTCAATCGCTGCGCGGCGGTGACCTGTCCGCGCCTTGCGACTCCGGCGTATCTCCGCACAGTTCACAGTGTTGTCCCCGACGCAAATAATACAGTCGGACCAATGCGAAAACCAAGGTAGACACAAATGCCCAGAGCAGCGCGAAATACACGGCATTGCCGACTCCATGCCCCTTCAGAATTTCCACCAGCATCAGTACCAAAAAAACGCCCAAAAAGACTTTCAGAAGTCGCACCGACCAGAATTTCGCACCCATGATTACGCCTGCCTGCTCCCGGCCCCGGAAGCGTCCCGTTCTCTCATCAAACCGACCCGCGTCAGCCTGAGCCCTGTTTCTGAAATACTGCCGAATCACCATCCTTGTGGCAACCGCATTGACACCATTGGTAACAAACCCGGCCTGCACAATGGCCGCGTCCACCACATCACATGCCATCGAGGGCCACCGGCGCATGGCAAAATCCCACGGTTTTTTCAAGGGCTGGCGGTCGGACTTTTACCGCGCCAGAGGGTTAACGCACCGCGTGAAGAAAGTGCAGATGCCGCTCATAGTGATCGATGATGTCGGCAATCAGTTGCTCCCGGGTCCAGCCCATGACATCGTAATTCTGGCCACCTTCCTTCAGGTAAACTTCAGCACGGAAATATTTGAGACTCTGTCCCCGCTGGCCAATGGTATCCCGCATGACGAAACTGGGCAGTGCGTAGGGTCGCGCATGCACGGAATAGAAAAAGTCGACTTCGTCCCCGTGCCCGACTTCTATCCACTGCCGGTCAGCGGCGCCTTTGGCGGCTGCGGACAAGTCCTGTTTTTCAAATTCTCCGGCGACATCCAGCATGGCCGGCCTGACGACATCCGCCAGAAACCGGAGCACATCGTCCCGGGTCGGATGGTGGATAATACGGGACAGCCGGGTCTCCCAGGACACCGTATCCAATTCGACGCCCGGTGCGAGCATGGCTTCCCTGAGACTTCTTCGTTTCACCACATCCAGGCGCAAGGCCCGCAACAACCCCCAACACATCAGCAACATGATCACTGAAAAGGGTAATGCACTCGCAATGGTACCGGTCTGCAGCGCGGTAAGTCCGCCGGCAACCAACAAAGATGCCGCGATTACGCCTTCGGTAACGGACCAGAATATTCGCTGCCAAACAGGCGTGTCCTCTTCAGCGCCGCCGGAGGTCAGCATGTCAATTACCAGGGATCCGGAGTCGGAGGACGTCACAAAAAATGTGATGACAAGCAGCGTCGCAATCAGCGAGGCAATGGTCGAAAAAGGCAGGTATTCAAAAAACTTGAACAGTGCGACGGAAGTGTCCGCGGCAACCGCGTCTCCCAGGGCGCCGATATTCTGTTCCAGGATCATGTGAATGGCGGTGTTACCGAAAAACGTCATCCACATGAAAGTGAAGCCGACGGGCACCAGCAGCACGCCGATCACGAACTCCCTGATGGTACGGCCCCGGGAAATCCGGGCGATAAACATGCCAACAAATGGCGACCAGGCGATCCACCAGCCCCAGTAAAACAGGGTCCAGCCGCCAATCCAGCCCTTCGGCTCATAAGCGAACAGGTTGAATGTGGTGTCAACAACCCGGGACAGGTAGTAACCGGTATTCTGTACGAAGGTTTGCAGCAGGTAGACCGTGGGCCCCGCCACCAGCACGAAAATCAACAGGCTGCCCGCCAACAGCAAATTAAGCTCCGACACCCGACGAATTCCACCGTCCAGGCCGAGCACCACAGAGACGGTTGCCATCAAGGTAATACCGGCAATCAAACCGACCTGAACTTCCGCGCTCACCGGAACATCAAACAGGTAGTTGATACCGGCATTAATCTGGATCACGCCGAGTCCGAGAGAGGTAGCCACGCCAAACAGGGTGCCCAATACCGCGAAGGTATCAACCGCATGGCCCATCGGTCCGTAGATACGCTCTCCGATCAGGGGATACAGGGACGAGCGGATGGTCAGCGGCAAGCCATGTCGGAAGGAGAAATACGCCAATGCCAGGGCCACCACCGCATAAATGGCCCAGGCGTGCAAACCCCAGTGGAAATAGGTAATCCGCATCGATTCACGAGCGGCTTCGACGGTTGCCGGCTCGCCGACCGGGGGTGCCATGGTATGCATGACCGGTTCGGCCACGCCGAAGAACATGAGTCCGATCCCCATGCCGGCGGAAAACAGCATGGCAAACCAGGATGGGTAGGTGTAATCAGGTTCACTGTGATCCGGCCCCAGCTTGATACGGCCGTAACCGGAAAGCGCCAGCAGAATGACGAAAATCAGAAACAGCGCCACCGCCAAGATATAAAACCAGCTCGCGGAATGGTTGATCCAGGCCTGCGCGGCACCGAAGACAGACTCTGCCCGCCCGGGCCAGAGCACCGCGAACAGGACAAATGCGAGACACAGCCCGGCGGCACTGAAAAAAACCGGCGGGTTTATTTTTATCCACGGACGCTTTACGAGGGACTCGGGATCACCTTCGGAACCTGAGTTGTCAGACGCGGTCATGGAAACCTCCCTTGGGTTCAGTTATGCAAATCAAAAATAAAAGTCCATGGACAGATAGACGGCATCGAAGTGCCCTTCCCCGACCATACCGTCCCGATCCACAAAGCCGGTCTGGATCAGATACTCGAAATAGATCCAGCCCGGGCCATAATCAACACGGGCACCTGGCGCCCAGGCGGTGACGGTATCGGTGCCGGCCCCGGAGCTGCCGGGCCGCGCTGCGGAGGCGTCCAGATAGACGGTCCAGTTACCCAGCTTGTAGCCCAGCTCCAGAGCTAATCGTGTATTTTTGACCTGCACATCCCGATACGACACGGGCAGATCCCTTTGCATGGTTATCCAGGAGGCCTTGGCAAAAAAGTTGTCGAACTCCGCCAGATAATAAATCACGGCAGCCCGATGGCTACCGTCGGATCCGGAGCCCGGATTTTCAGTCAGATCTTCCAGTTTGCCGGATTGTGCGGCGAGGCCGATGGTGTGATTTCCGTTGAGCTGGTAACCGATATTGGCTACCAGAGTATCTATTTTCCGGAACGTTCGGGAGCTACCCCAATGGCCATTGTCATCCACCGTATCGGTACTGTGTGAACCCCAGTCATCGGCCAGGTAATACGCCAAATCATATTGCCAGGGTTCGATTTTTCCGGAGAGCTTGATGCCGACATCCATCTGGTCGCCAAAACCGGCCAGTAAAATATCACCCGGCCAAAAGTTATAGGTCTTCCAGCCGAAAGGCACCTGGCTTTTGCCGAGCCGCACCGTATGGTTGCCATTCAGCTGCCAGCCCAACCAGGCTTTGTGCAGGGCATAGCGATTACCGCCAGTATTATTGTCGGTGTCGGTAAAGCTGCCGGGACCTGTACGCAGTTCAGCACTGTATGACCAGCTTCCCTGGCCTGGTTCGGCGGCGCC
>JASBTO010000082.1 GCA_030148365.1 Kangiellaceae bacterium | reverse complement strand
AGGGACCACACCATTCCGCCCAGTAGTCGACCAATACGGGGTTTTCGGATTTGAGCACCTCATCTTCAAAGGAATCGTCACTCAGGTAAACTATCTTGTCGCTCATTGCTTAATTACTCCGCTATTTCAAAGATGGACTGTGCTATAGTGCCCCACAAAACAGCCGCGAACTTCCGGACTCCGGATTCCACGGACAATTTCAAACAATTTCTTGCCTCATTGCAAGCACAAGCGCTAACCACATGGAAACTTCACACCTCAGCAATATTTCATTCGCCGAACTGGGACTGGATCCCCGACTGTTGCGCGCTCTTGACGATCAGGGCTTCTCGCACTGTACGCCAATCCAGGCCAAAGCCCTGCCCCTGCTGCTGAAGGGCGAAAATGTCGCCGGCCAGGCGCAAACCGGTACCGGCAAAACCATCGCCTTCCTGCTCGGGGTCATGAATGACATGCTCACCCTGCCGGAAATTGATGGCCGACATGCCAACGAACCCCGGGCACTGATGATGGCGCCGACCCGGGAGCTGGCCATCCAGATTTACAACGATGCGGTCATGCTCGCCAAGTACACGGACTTCAACGTCAGGGTCGTATATGGGGGCGCCGGTTACGAGAAACAACGGCAAGACCTTATTGATGGCGTCGATATCCTGATTGGCACCACCGGCCGCCTTATCGACTACTTCAAACAGAAAGCCTACGGTCTGGACGGCATCGATTGCGTGGTACTCGACGAAGCCGATCGCATGTTCGACCTCGGCTTTATCGACGATATCCGCTATCTCTTCCGGCGCATGCCCAAACCGGACGATCGTCTCAACATGCTGTTCTCCGCGACCCTTTCGCACCGGGTCAACGAGCTTGCCTACGAGCACATGAATAACCCGACTCACGTCAAGGTGGAGGCCGAGCAGGTTACCGCCGACAAGGTCCGTGAATCCCTGTTCTATCCGGCCAACAATGAAAAGGCGCCCTTGCTGATCAGCATTCTGCGGGATCTCGAGCCACCGCGGGCCATGGTATTTGCCAATACCAAGCGGGAATGCGAAAAGATCTGGGGCTATCTGGTGACCAACGGATTTGAGGCCGGCTTGTTGACCGGGGATGTCCCCCAGAAAAAGCGCATCAGCCTGCTGGACGAGTTACGCTCCGAAAAAATCAGCGTCCTGGTGGCAACGGACGTCGCCGCCCGGGGCCTGCACATTGAAGGCGTCAGTCATGTTTTCAACTATGACCTGCCCGATGAAGCCGAGGATTATGTGCATCGGATTGGCCGGACGGCCCGTGCGGGCGCGACCGGTGATGCCATCAGTTTTGCTTGCGAAGACAATGCCTTCAATCTGCCGGCCATCGAAGAATATATCGAGCACAACCTGCCGGTTCAGGAGGTTCCTCACGAGTCCCTGCCGGAGTTGAATCCGCCCAAGCGTCTGGCCCGCGCCCCGGGTCGCGGCCGTCCCTCGGGATCCCGATCAGGCCCTGGCGGCAGAGGCGGTCCCCGCCGCGGCGGCGCCGGTTCCGGTCGGGGCCGACGTTAGTCCGAATCCCGCGGAAAGGCTTCCACCAAATCCTGTATCCGCCCATCCCGCCGATGGGCGTGCTCCTTGATAGCCAGCGCCTGCTGATAGTCCCGCTGATTACTGTTATTGATAATGAGTTCGGGAACCTCGACCGGTTTTCTGGCGTCATCAAAAGCCACCAGGGCGAAATGGGCGCTTGTGCAGTGCTTTTCCTTCTCGCCTGAACCCATATCCAGATAGACATCGGTGCGTACCATCACGGACGTGGAGCCGGTCAAGACGACCTTGGCTACGGTTTTAATCCGATCGCCGACCACAATCGGGTGCTTGAACTTGACGACCTCTACGGCCACCGTCGAGACGGTATGCTCGGCAAAGCGAATGGCCACGAGGGCGGCGGTGGAATCCATGATAGCAAGCAGCTCGCCGCCAAACATGGTGCCGTAGGGGTTGGTCTGGTTGGGAAAAACAAAATTCCAGGTGGTAATTTCCTCGGCGTTTTTCTGCGGTCTGCTGGCGCTCATTGGTGATTCCCTTGTGGAGTGGACTGCCCTGATGTGTCCCGTATTGTAGCAATCGCCCCGTTAACATCCAGTGTCTGGCAGCGCTACCGGCAAACTCAGGCTTGTTGTTCGAGCCAGGTCAAAAGCTCCGGCCAGATCGAGGTGCGCATTTTCTGACGAAAAAATCCCAGGTGGCCAATTTTTCCATCGGGCGACGCATCGGGCTTCAGCACCCTTCGTTCGATCTGCGCGCTCCGGTATTGGGCCAACAGCGCATCGGTTGCCGGCGCCGGCGCGTAGACATCGTCTTCGATGTAATAGGCGAGCAGGGGTCTTGCCAGATTCTGGTAACGGGAGGTATCCAGGCCATGAGCCGGATTGAACAGGTAGCCCGGCGTTCTGCCAAAGGATGCCCACTGCCTCATGACGCCAGCGGGGACATCGGTCGACGACACGCCCAGCATTCGCGCAGGAAAACGGTCCCGCCCGAGGGCCAAAAGTGGAATTAACAGATGCCACAGAGCCCACATGCCAGCCTTGTAGACGCCTCGCCAATGCCCGTAATAACCGAGTTGACTCGCCACCAGAACCAGGCCTTTCAGGCGCCTGCTGGCCGGGGCGAGACCAACCAGCTGGCCCCCGGCACTATGGCCGAGAAAGTACAGCTGCGGCGCGCGTATCTCCATATACAGCCAGGTGAGGGCCGCATCAATATCCCGGGCGCCCCAGTCGGCCATGCGCATGTGGCGACCTTCTTCCGTGGCCAGCCGCGAGCCGCCGACACCCCGATAATCCAGGGTCATCACGACAAACCCCGATTCGGCGAAGTATGCGGCCAGGTATTTGTAGAATTGACGGGGAATGCCGACGCCGCCGGCAATCAGCAGGGCACCCCGCACCGCGGTCTGCGGCCGGAACAGGGACGCCGCCAGGGTGATGCCGTCGGCGGTCTTGAGATTGAGTTCTTCCGTGATCATCTTATTTGCCTGACTCCGCGAAGGACGAGGAAATAGGACCCACCGCAAACCAGTGTGCCAGTGTTGCCGGCCCGGTAAAAGGCATGCGCCTTTATTCCTGCAAATTCAGTATACTGCGAAACATGAAAGCGTTTTTCCCCGAATAAAAACATCTGGAGCAGCTATGAATTTTGAGAAAGTGGTGTTCGCTTTTTTTGTGGTCCTGGCCCTGACCCTCAACTTCGGTTTTTTCATCGGGGATTTCGAAAATCCCACCCATCATCATGAATTCGAGCTGTTTGCCGCGATTGTCGTCAGCCTGATCGCAACGGTGGTCAAATTCGGCGATCGCTCGCAAATGGGCGCGGTATTGCTGGCCACCAGCCTGGTCGCGGATCTTCAGTTAATCCTCGCCGCCGGGGTGTGGGCCATGGCGGCCTATGTCGGCGATACCGGCATGACGCCCGAAATCATGGCCAGTGTGGTCTCCCTGTCAGGCGGCGCACTGCTGGCCAATATCGTTTCCGTGATTTTGCTGATCGCCGAAACCATCGTCGTCAGACGCTAGGCATCCGGGCTCACTGATGTACGACATCATCTGGCTCATCATGCGGCGTATGCGTACGCCGCTCATCCTGTTGATTGTCATCTACGCGGTATCGGTCTCGGGCATGGTGCTGATCCCCGGTCAGACGCCGGCGGGCGAGTCCTTTCAGATGACCTTCCTCG
>JASBTO010000079.1 GCA_030148365.1 Kangiellaceae bacterium | reverse complement strand
GGTCACAAAAGCGGGCCACCAGGCCCAGATCCGCCCCGGTTGCCAACTTTCGCGCGGGGCTTGTCGTCACTGGGCGTCGCCCTGCTCGTGGCGTAGCAGCCAGGATTTCCGGTCCACCATCTCGCCACTTTCATGGCCCGCATAACCGCCGATACTGTTTTTGCCCAGCACCCGGTGGCAAGGCACGATGACGGGGACCGGATTGGCACGGCAGGCGCCGCCGATGGCGCGGGCGCTGGAGCCAATTTTCTTCGCCACCTCGCCGTAGGTCAGGGTCTCGCCATGGGGAATTGCCAGCAGGGCCTGCCACACTGTCAACTGGAAGTCGGTACCCTGCAGGTCGAGATCGAGGATGAAGTCCTCACGCCGACCGTCGAAATAGGCCTGCAACTGGGCGGAGACGCGCGCCGCAAGGCCGCTGGTGACCAACCGTTGCGGGGCCTGATCAAGATAATCAAGCCGTTTCAGGCCTTCGGGACCGGCCAGTATGCCGATCAGCCCGAGGGGTGACGGAACGACCGCGGTATATTGTTGTGCCATGGGCTGCCGTCTCCTGGATTGCTGACAAGGCCTGACAAAGTATAAACCTTCAGACACAAAAACGGGCGGCCTGCAGGCCGCCCGTTTTTGATTGACCGTAACGGGTTCCGATCCGCGAGGGGATCGGCAACCGGATTCCGGCTGTTAGCCCAGCTTTTCCTTGATCCGGGCTGAACGTCCACTACGCTCACGGAGGTAGTAGAGTTTGGCCTGGCGAACGTCACCGCGGCGCTTGACCTGGATTTCCGCGACCATCGGGCTGTAGGTCTGGAAGACCCGCTCGACGCCTTCGCCGTAGGAAACCTTGCGAACCGTGAATGAGGAGTTCAGTCCACGATTGCGACGGGCGATGACCACGCCTTCAAAGGCCTGCAGACGCTCGCGCTCGCCTTCCTTTACCCGGACCTGAACGACAACGGTGTCGCCCGGCGCGAATTCAGGAATGGACTTGCCTTCCATCTGTTCGGCTTCGATTTGTTCGATAATTTTACTCATGACTCACTCCTGACACTTTGCCAGCGGCTACGCCGCCGATCATCAATTTTAAACCTGTATACCCTTTTCGCGCAGGTATTCCGCCAGCAACTGGCGACCCTCATCGTCCAGCTGGTCGCGGTCCAGCAGATCGGGACGTCGCTCAAAAGTGCGTCCCAGTGCCTGCTTGCGCCGCCACCGGCGAATCTTTTCATGGTCCCCGGACAACAAAACCTCCGGAACCTGACGGCCTTCAAAACTCTCCGGCCGCGTGTAGTGGGGATGATCGAGCAACCCCTCTACGAATGAATCCTGTTGCGCCGACTCGCTGTGACCGAGCACTCCCGGCAACTGGCGAACCACGGCGTCGATTACTGCCATGACGGCGATTTCGCCGCCACTGAGGACAAAATCCCCCAGCGAAACTTCCTCGTCGATTTCCGACTCGATAATCCGCTCGTCGATGCCTTCGTAGCGTCCCGCGACCAGCAACAGTCCGGGCTCCCTCGCCAGGCGCTTTACCATCGCCTGGTCCAGTGGCTGTCCCTGGGGCGACAGGTAAATCCTGCGTGGCCGGGCCGTGCCTTGCGCTTGCATGCGACTGTCGAGGTCACGGATGGCACTCACCAGAGGCGGCGCCATCATCAACATGCCGGGACCGCCACCATAGGGGCGATCATCCACGGTGCGGTGCCGATCCTCGGTAAACTCGCGAGGCGACAGAGTGCTGAAGCTGACCTGGCCTTTCTGGACGGCCCGGCCCAGTACTCCCAGTTGCAATACTTCCCGAAACATATCGGGAAATAATGTCACCACACCGATATTCAAAAATCTTCCTGCCAGTCGACCCGTATCCTCGACTGCGGCAAATCCACTGCCAGGATGAAAACATCCATCACCCAAGGGATCAGACATTCGCCACCACCGGGCTTTTTCACCACCAGCACGTCATTGGCGCCGGTTTCAAACAGATGGGAGACCTTGCCGAGGAGCTGCTCCTCTTGATTGACCACTTCCAGGCCAATCAGGTCCCGCCAGTAAAACTCGTCCGCCGACAGAGTCGGCAACTGCTCCGGGCGGATGGCAATCTCGGTACCCCGAAGCGCCTCCGCCTGGTTGCGATCCGTGCAATCCTTGAGCTGGGCGACCAGGGTTTTGCCCTGCTCGCGGCCGGTGCTGACTTCAACACTGCGCCAGCCATTGTCCGTGGCCAGCAACCAGCTTTTGTACTCCAGAATGTTCTTGCGCGGCTCGGAGTAGGAATGCACCTTTACCCAGCCGCGAATGCCGGATGCGCCGGTAATCTTGCCGACGATGATAGGTTTGACTGATTCCGGCATTCCAGATAGCCCACATTCAATATGGGCTTGCACCCTTACTCGGCAGCTTTGTTCTCTTTCAACAGCTTGCCGACACGCTCGGAAGTCTGTGCACCCAGGCCAACCCAGTGCGCAATGCGCTCCTCGTTAACCTCAAGGCGGGTTTCCTGACCACGGGCAACCGGGTTGAAATAGCCCAGACGCTCGATAAAACGGCCATCACGGCGATTACGGCTGTCCGTTACCACAATGTGGTAAAAGGGGGCTTTTTTGGAGCCGCCACGAGATAAACGGATGGTTACCATGGATAAATATTCCTCTTGACTACCTGATTTTGCCCCTCTCGCATCGCCTTTTCAGGCGGTAAAAACAAGGGGCCAATACGCAAAGAGCGCGAATTTTACATGCAATCCCGGCGTTTGGAAACCATTAATTGCGCGAATTTCAGGCGATTGGTGCCGGATCCGGACTTTCCGGCCTCAGGATTGCAGGGGTTTCTCCATCGGGATCCCTTCAAGTTCGACATCATTGTCCAGGGTTACCCGATAGCCGGGACCTGCCTGAATATAGCCCTGTTTGCGGTAGAAGCCCGCGGCATTCAGGGACGCATCCAGCGTCAGACGGGCCAGGCCGAGTCCCCGGGCCTGCTCCTCGAGCACTTCCAGCAGGCGCCCACCGACCGAGCGGCCGGCAAAGCCCGGTTTCACGTAACAGGCCCGGACCCGGCCGATTTCAGGTTCCAGGGTCACGAATCCGACAATGCCGGATCCGGCCTCGGCCACCAGCGCCAGATACCGGGTCACGAAATTCTTGAGCTTGGCGTCGTAGTCGCCAATCCAGGCTTCCAGCTGTTCGGGCCGGTAGTGACTGCGCGCAGAGTGGCGGATGGCGTTCTGGTAAATCCGGGCAATTGCCGGCAGATCTTCTGCCCGGGCATTTCGAATGGTCAGCGCGTCCATGGCGACCGGCTGCTCTCAGTCCGGCCCGGGGCGGCAAACCGCCCAGGTCCCTGCTCCGCAGACAATCGGCATCAGCGACCGAAACCGGGTGGCAGGCCGCCACCACCGCCGGGCGGCATCATGCCCTTCATGCCGCGCATCATTTTCATCATGCCGCCCTTGCTGCCCATTTTCTTCATCATCTTCTGCATCTGGGTAAACTGCTTGAGCAGGCGGTTGACGTCCTGGATTTTGGTACCGGAACCGGCGGCGATACGTTTCTTGCGGGAGCCCTTGATGATTTCCGGGCGCTGCCGCTCTTTCGGGGTCATCGAGCAGATAATGGCTTCCATCTGCACCGTGGAC